>NZ_JBEXLL010000020.1:0-21615 GCF_040609955.1 Nocardia sp. NPDC004568 | reverse complement strand
CGGGCGACGGGTGATGGTCGGGCGACGGGTGATGGTCGGGCGACGGGTGATGGTCGGGCGACGGGTGATGGTCGGGCGACGGGTGATGGTCGGGCGACGGGTGATGGTCGGGCGACCGGTGATGGTCGGGCGACCGGTGATGGTCGGGCGACCGGTGATGGTCGGGCGACCGGTGATGGTCGGGCGACCGGTGATGGTCGGGCGACCGGTGATGGTCCGGCGAGTGGTTCTGCCGCGGGTAGTGGTTCTGCCGCGGGTAGTGGTCCTCCCGCGGGTGCTCCGGGGGCTTCGTCGCGTCCAGCTACGCCGCCTGCTACCCCGGCGACGGCGAGTGGTCCGGCAACGGGAACGGGTAGGCCGGGTGATGGCCCGGCGACAGCCGATGGTCCGGCGGCCGGTCCGGCGAGTGGTCCGGGAACGGTCAGTGGTCCGCCGACGGGTGATGGTCCGCCGACGGGTGATGGTCCGCCGACGGGTGATGGTCCGCCGACGGGTGATGGTCCGGCGACCGGTGATGGTCCGGCGACCGGTGATGGTTCGCTGACGGGTGATGGTCCGGCGACCGGTGATGATTCCGGGCGTCGCGACGACGATGGCGCTGGTTCCGGTGATGGCTCCGGTTCGGGTTCGGGTCGTGGTTCCGGTTCCGGTAGTGGTTCTGGCTCGGGTGCGGGCAGTGGTTCTGGCTCGGGCGCGGGCAGTGGCTCGGGTTCGGGTGCGGGCAGTGGTTCTGGCTCGGGTGCGGGCAGTGGTTCTGGCTCGGGTGCGGGCAGTGGTTCCGGTTCGGGTGCGGGCAGTGGTTCTGGTTCGGGTGCGGGCAGTGGTTCTGGCTCGGGTGCGGGCAGTGGTTCTGGTTCGGGTGCGGGCAGTGGTTCTGGCTCGGGTGCGGGCAGTGGTTCCGGTTCGGGTGCGGGTAGTGGTTCTGGCTCGGGTTCGGGTAGTGGTTCTGGCTCGGGTTCGGGTAGTGGTTCCGGTTCGGGTTCGGGTAGTGGCTCGGGTTCGGGTAGTGGTTCGGGTTCCGGCTCCGGTTCGGGTAGTGGCTCGGGTTCGGGCAGTGGTTCTGGCTCGGGTTCGGGTTCCGGTTCGGGTTCGGGTAGTGGTTCTGGCTCGGGTTCGGGTAGTGGTTCTGGCTCGGGTTCGGGTAGTGGTTCCGGTTCGGGTTCGGGTAGTGGCTCGGGTTCGGGTAGTGGTTCGGGTTCCGGCTCCGGTTCGGGTAGTGGCTCGGGTTCGGGCAGTGGTTCTGGCTCGGGCGCGGGCAGTGGTTCTGGCTCGGGTGCGGGCAGTGGTTCTGGTTCGGGTTCGGGTAGTGGTTCCGGTTCGGGTTCGGGTAGTGGTTCTGGCTCGGGCGCGGGTAGTGGTTCTGGTTCGGGTTCGGGTAGTGGTTCGGGTTCCGGTTCGGGTCGTGGTTCCGGCTCGGATAAGAGCAAGTGGAAGTGGGCGGCCGGCGGTGCTGCAGCAGCTGCTGCTGTGGCTTATGGAATTTCCCAGATCGGCTCAGATGGCGAGGCTCCCGGGGCAGAAGAGACCCCCGGGACAAACGACACGCCGACCACTCCTCAGGTGCCGACTACTCCGACTACTCCGACTGTTCCGACTACTCCGACTACTCCGACTGTTCCGACTACTCCGACTGTTCCGACTACTCCGACCGTTCCTACCGTTCCTACCGTTCCGACTACTCCGACTACTCCGACAACGCCCACTACGCCGACCACACCGACTACCCCTGGAGCCGACGACTCCGACTCGGGCTTGTTCGGACCGGACGGCCTCGGATCGGGTGAACTCTCCGCAGACGAACTCGGTTCGGGCGACAGCAAGACCGGCGGCACCGGGACCGGTGGTGGCACCGGCGGCGGGACCGGCGGTGGCACCGGTGGTGGCACCGGTGGTGGCACCGGTGGCGGTTCGACCCCCGGCGCCGGCGGTGGCGGCGGCCTCGGGGACATAGCCACTCCTCTCATGATGGCTGCCATGGCGGCTCAAATGGGCGGAAACAAAGACGACAGCGGTGATGAGGAGGAGTCCGATGAGGACAAGTCCGATGAACCACCCGCGTCCGCCCCGGCCCCCAACCCGGGACCGCCTGTGCCGCCGGGGGAGGGCCAGCCTCCGGGCGAAGGTCAGCCTCCGGGTGAGGGCCAGCCGCCTGGGGAAGGTGAGCCGCCCGCGGAGGGCGAACCTCCAGCGGATGGTCAGCCTCCTGGAGAAGGTGAGCCCCCTGCGGAGGGTCAGCCGCCGGGTGAGGGTCAACCGCCTGGGGAAGGTCAGCCTCCGGGTGGGGGCCAGCCGCCGGCGAACGGCCAGCCCCCCGCGAACGGCCAGCCTCCGGCGAACGGTGAACCTCCCGCGGAAGGTGAGGCACCGGCCGAGGGCGAAGCTGCCGCGGAAGGTGAATCGCCCGAGGATGAGCCCGGCACCAGTTCGGGACAAGGCCTATAGGAAAACCCTGTGCCGGATCCACGTTCGGCGCTGGTCGGTGCGTATCGACTCGCTGCTTGTCACGTGATGAGCGCGGAGATCGGCGGAACGACTGCTGCCTCGTGTGTCCGGAGCAGGGTGGGCGGCGCTACTGGAAGCCGGCCGTTGGCGGCCCTGTGCGGTCGGCGGCCGGCCCGGTGGTGCGATAGCGGCTGCGGCGGCTGTTCCGGCGGAGGTGCCGGCACCGCGGTCGACTGGTGGGTGTTACGCGTCGACTGTTGAAACGGCAGCCGTCGGGCACGGCGCTGGTCGCGGATTCGACCTGCGACGCAAGGGATCTCCGGTCGGGAGCGAGGGGATCTCGATGCACCGGTGCTGGTTGCGGTGGGTCTACCCGAGCGGTTCGTTATGGCATCGTGGGCGAATGATTCGTTCGTCGGCTTCTGGCGGAGGTGGCGCTGTGGGACGGTCATCGAGAGCTGGGTCCGCGGTGACGCCGGACGACGTCGCCGTTGGACCCGAGTTGCCGAGCCGAACGATCTCGCCGTGTGCTGGGGGGCGACCCCGATACCGCCGGGGATTCCTCATGGCACCGCGAGCTTCGAACTCGGACAGACAAGTCCTCGGCCGTCGCTCGCCTGCGTATCGGGATGAAGAGATGCCCGGGCTTCAGCGGCCGCTCCGGGTGGAGCGATCAGCGGCGGCGTCCGGCGCAGGGCGCGGCCTTGGCGGATTTCGCCTGATCGACCTCGTCGTCGGTGAGCGCGCGGACCGGGAGTTCCTGCCGGGCGACAGTGTCGGCGCGGATACCGTTGAGCGTGATGGCCATATAGCGCCGCCAGATGTCGGGGTTGATCGGCTTGGCGAATTCGGCCAGGCCGTCGACCATATGGATCATCGCGAAGAGATCCGACGGTTCGATATCGGGCTGTAGCACGCCGGCGTCGCGGGCTCGGTCGACGATTGCGGCCACAGCGGGTTTGATCCGGTCGCGCAGACCGTGGAAGCGTTCGGTATCGAGGTCGAGTTCGAGGATGACCTCGCTGAATCCGCGGTTGACGGCCAGATGCCGGCAGGCGTATTCGACGAACTGGACCAGGCCGCGCCAGGGGTCGGGGTCGCGCAGGCCGGCTTCGGCGTGGTCGGCGAACGCACTGAGGCTGTGTTCGAAGACCTCGGCGATGAGTTCCTTCTTGTTGGCGAAGCGGCGGTAGACCGTGCCCACGCCCACACCCGCGCGCTCGGCGACATCGTCGAGGGTGATCTCCAACCCTCGATCGGCGAACAGTTCACGGGCCGCCTCGACGATGCGTTGCTGATTGCGTGCGGCGTCGGCGCGCAGACGGCGGGGTGCGCGCACGGTCGTGGCGTGTTTCACACCGTCATTCTATCAATGCCGGGATTAAGCGGAGGCGACAGCTCCGTTATTGTGTTAGCGTTCATGCAAGCGGAGGCGTCCTCTCCGCTTTCCTGATCTTTCCATCCACTCGATCTTCTTCCAAGGGGCGAGATGACTACCACGATCGATCGCGGGCCATCCGCGCAGGAAATACCGTCGGGACGGCGCGGTTCGCACGAGCTGCGGTGGTGGGTTCTCGCCGTGCTCGGCGTCGCCCAGCTCATGGTCGTACTCGATGCGACGGTGGTGAACATCGCGCTTCCCGAAGCCCAGCGCGACCTGGGGTTCGATGATGCGAGCAGGCAGTGGGTGATCACCGGCTACGCCCTGGCGTTCGGCAGCCTGCTGCTGCTCGGCGGTCGGCTCAGTGACCTGTTCGGCCGGCGCAACACCTTCATCATCGGCCTGATCGGCTTCTCGGTGGCTTCCGCCGTGGGCGGTGCGGCCGCCAACTTCGAGATGCTGGTGGCGGCCCGGGTCGGCCAGGGTGTGTTCGGCGCGCTGCTCGCACCGGCCGCGCTCTCGCTGCTCACCGTGACCTTCACCGAGCCGTCGGAACGGGCGAAGGCCTTCGGCATCTTCGGCGCGGTCGCCGGGACCGGCGGCGCCATCGGCCTGCTGCTCGGCGGTGCGCTCACCGAATGGGCCTCGTGGCGCTGGGTGATGTTCGTGAACCTGGCGTTCGCGGCGGTCGCGCTGGTCGGCGCCGTACTGCTGCTGGCCCGGCACGCGGGCGGGTCGCGGCCCAAGCTCGACATCCCGGGTACCGCCGTGGTCACCGCCGCGCTGTTCGGCATCGTCTACGGGTTCTCCCACGCCGAGAGCGACGGCTGGACGAACCCGGTCACCCTGACGTTCCTCGTCGGCGGCGCGGCGCTGCTGGCGGTGTTCGTATGGCTCGAGACCCGGGTCGCCCATCCGCTGCTGCCACTGCGCATCGTGCTGGACCGCACTCGCGGCGGGGCCTACCTCGCGGTGTTCGTCATGGGCATCGGCATGTTCGCGATCTTCCTGTTCCTGACCTACTACATGCAGCTGACGCTGGGCTATTCGCCGATCATGACCGGGGTGGCGTTCCTGCCGATGGTCGCCGCCATGGTCGCCTCCTCGACCACGACCCCGTCGCTGCTGCTGCCCAAGCTCGGGCCGAAGGTGGTCGTGAGCGGTGGCTTCGCGATCGCGGCGCTCGGCATGGCCTGGCTGACCCGTATCGGTCTGGACACCGGATACACCACTCATATCCTGCCGGGCCTGATCCTGCTCGGCCTGGGGCTCGGTGGCGCGATGTCGACCGCCTTCCAGAGCGCGACCTCGGGCGTGCGCCACGACGATGCCGGAGTGGCGTCCGCGATGATCAACACCAGCCAGCAGGTCGGTGGGTCGATCGGCACGGCGCTGCTGAGCACCATCGCGGCGTCGGCCTCGAGTGATTACCTGTCCGCCCGGACCCCGGACCGGCTCACCGTCGCGCAATCGGCCATCGAGAGCTACACCACGAGTTTCACCTGGGCCGCGGGCGTGTTCGTGGTCGGCGCGGTGGTGCTCGCGGTGTTGATGCCCAGTGCGCTGCCGGCACCCGCCGAAGGCGAACCCGTACTCGCGCACTGATATTCGCGACCGAACCGCCCGTCTCCGCGCCGTGGAGGTGGGCGGCGGCGTATCGGCAGCCGGTGGATTCAGGGTCCGGAGAACGCCGGAGGCAGGGGCCGGCCGCGGCCGGCAGGCACGCTGGGCGGCACATCCGGGCGGGCGGTGATCAAGCCGTCCCGTGGGCTCCGTGCACCGGAGAAACGATGTCGGCGCCGAGAGCGGCCGCCGCCGAGTATTTCTCCGGCCGCGAACCCGGGATCCGGTGTGGTCATACCGAGTTCGAGGGCAATGGCGAAAACCGCCAGGGGGTTCTCCGAGACCAGACCCCGCCGCGGTGTGCCGGCAGGTCGAAAGCCACCGGGCGGGCCGGGCCGGCGTCGGCCCGCGCTCAGCCCGCCGGACGCGTCGCCCGGCGGGGCCGGCGCTGGGCGCGAGCGGGATCAGCATGCGGGGTGCGGGCACCGCTCGTCCGAGCCGAACCGCCGGACTGCCCGGCGCCCTGTTCCGGCTGCCGTCGCGTCGGCGCGGTGTGACCCGCCGAGGTGGCCCGTGCCCCCGACCGGCCCGCGGCACTCCCGCGCCGACCGGCGGAACCGCGCGCACCCGCGTGCTCGGCGGCGCCGGACCGGTCAGCCTGCCGCGACCGTTTCGCGGGGTTCTCCGCGCGGCTGCGCTCCCCACCCCGGGGGGTTGTCGTCTCGCGCGCGTCGGAGCGCACCGCGTCCGCGTGGCCACTCGCGCCGTTCCGGCGGCCGCGCGATCCACGCCGACCGTTGCGGGAGCCGCCGGTGCTCGCGCGCGGGGCGCCCGGCTCGGTCGAGGCGGGCGCCGGGTGGATGGGGGCGGTTTCGGTGAGTACCGTGCGGTCCGCGAGATCGTCGAGGATCGGGGAATCGATGGTCACCGGGCGCGGACGCGCCTCGATACCGGCCTTGCGCAGCAGGGCCGCCACATCCTTGCGCTGCTCGGGCAGCACCAGCGTCACCACGGTGCCCTCGGTGCCCGCGCGGGCGGTGCGGCCGGACCGGTGCAGGTATGCCTTGTGTTCGGCGGGCGGGTCGACGTGCACCACCAGCTCGAGATCGTCGACGTGGATACCGCGCGCGGCGATATCCGTGGCGACCATGACCTTGGCGGTACCCGCCGCGAATGCGGCGAGGTTGCGGTCACGCGCGGGCTGGGAGAGGTTGCCGTGCAGGTCGACGGCGGCGATACCCGCGCGGGTCAGCTCGCCGGCGAGCCGGCGGGCGTGATGCTTGGTGCGCATGAACAGGATTCGGCGCCCACTTCCGGCGGCGAGCGCGCGCACGAGTTCCTTCTTCGCGGCGGCCCCCTCGACCTCGAAGATGTGATGGGTCATCTTCGGCGGCGGCGCGGCGGCCTCGTCGACCGAATGCGAGATCGGCGCGTGCATGAAACGGTCGACCAGTTTCCCGACGCCGTTGTCCAGCGTCGCGGAGAAGAGCAGCCGCTGGCTGTCGCGCGGTGTGGCGGTGAGGATCCGGATCACGCCCGGCAGGAAGCCGAGATCGGCCATATGGTCGGCCTCGTCGAGCACCGTGATCCGCACAGCATCCAGCGAGAGTGCCCGCTGCTGCATCAGATCCTCGAGCCGGCCGGGGCAGGCGACGACGATATCGACACCCTGCTTCAGGGCCTTGATCTGTCGGTTCACCGGAACCCCGCCGAAAACGGTGGTCACCCGCAGTCCGCACACCTCGGCCAGTGGCGCGACGGTCGCTGCGATCTGGGTCGCGAGTTCCCGGGTGGGCGCCAGGATCAGCCCGGTGGGCCGGCCCGGGGTACGCGCCGCGCCGGCCAGCAGCGCGACCACCGGGATACCGAAGGCCAGGGTTTTACCGCTGCCCGTCTTCCCGCGGCCGAGGACATCGCGTCCGGCGAGGGTGTCGGGCAGGGAGGCGTTCTGGATGGGGAAGGGTTCGGTGATACCGCCGGCGGCGAGTTCCGCGACGAGATCGGCCGGAACGCCGAGGTCGGTGAACGTCTGCGCGGCAGCAGTGTTGGCAGGCATGAAGGTATGAGCGCCTTTCGGCATCGGAGGTGATACCGCGACGTCCGTTCGGACCGTCTGTCCGCGCCTACTCGAGGTGGCGGCATCGCGGGTCCCGACGCGAAAGGCTGGTGATCCGCGACGGAGAGTACATGTGTGCGCATCGGGCGCGGTACTGAAGTGATCCTACCGTACCGCCCGTTTCCGTCCGGCCCGGTGATCAACAGCACGGTGTGACGCATCTCCACTCGGGGCGGCAGCCGGATGTCACCGGGCGCGGCGGATCGCTTGGAGGACCGTGTCCACCGAGCGGTCGGCCAACTCGTCGGACAGCGGGAGATGTCCGAACAGCGCCCGGAAGTATATCGGTGCGGCTACCGCGTCCAGGACGAAATCGATATCGGTGTCCGGGTCGATCTCGCCGCGGGCGATCGCCGCCCGCAGAGCGCGTGCCGTGGTCTCGCGGCGGGGGCCGAACACGGAGGACCACAGCTGATCGCGCAGCTCCGGATCGGCGGCGAGATCGGCGACCAGGGCGGGCAGTACCCGGCCCAGCGAGGTATCGCGCAGGGTGGCGACCAGCTCCCGCATGGAGCGCGTCAGATCGGCGCGGAGTTCGCCGGTGTCCGGGGTCGGTTCGAGTCCGAGCAGATCGGCCACCACCGCGGTCACCAGATGTCGCTTGGACGGCCAGCGCCGATAGATCGCCGGGCGATGGATACCGGCCCTCGCCGCGACCTGCCCGATGGTGAGGTCCGCGTAACCCTCGGTGTCGAGCAGGATTCGCGCGGCCGCCAGAACAGCGGTATCGATCCGTTCGTCGCGGCTGCGGCCCGGCATCAGAACACCGGTCGGGGAACGAGCACGACCTGCCAGCCGTCCGGGTCCGGGAACGCCAAGGCGCCCTGGGTTGCCCAGTAGGGGTTCTCGGTGGGGACCGGTTCGGCGCCGAATTCGCCGAGCCGCGCGACGGTCTCCGCCATCCGCGCCTCCGATTCGAAGTACAGCACCAGCAGGTTCTCCTTGCTTTGGGCGTCCCCGGGGCTGCCATCGACGTGGGTGGTGAATTCCAGGTGGTAGCCGGTGCCCGGGAGGCCGAGCATCACCCCGTCGTAGCCGGCGTGGTCGGTGAACCGGTGGAGCTCGCGCAGGCCGAGTCCTGCTACGTAGAAGCGGATCACCTGGTCGAGCCGGTCGGTGGGCCGGGCGAACCGGACCTGGGCCACTCCCAGGTTGCCGGGCCAGACGTTGTCGGCGGTCATTCCCATTACGGTACAGTGCGTACCGTAATGTATCGAGTCATCGGGGTTCGCCGACTCCGGGTGCGGGGTGTGCTCGCGGGGCCGGTTCGGACCGGACCGATGAAATGGCATTGCTCGCCGTTATTTTCGGAATCCCATCGTCGAGCACCGGAAATTCGAATCGCGCACCGGCGGACAGCGCAATCCGGCACAGCGCTCCAATTCCATCACCCCGCCCGTCGTGGTATATCTCTGCTGCGGCGCCCGGCCGGGCCCCGTCGAATTACGTCGAAGAAGAGTGTGCGCGTGTCCAATCCAACCGAACCCACTCGCGGGCCGAACCCGCGCCCCCATTCGCCGGCGACCGGCAGCGCGGCCCCCAGGGGTGCCCGGGACGCCGAGCGCGGGGTAATGCTCGTCTCGGGGGCGGGTATCGCGCTGGCCGTTGTCGGTTTGGTGGTCACCCTCCTCGTCGGATCCGGCTCCACGGACGCGGAATCCGATACCGCGCAAGCGATTACGACCAGCGAGAGCCCCGCCCCGCCCGTGGCGGCGGCCCCGGCACCCGCACCGCTGCCCAAGCGGTACCTGGCCGATATGTCGCCCACCACCGGCACCGCGTATACCGGGACGATATCGGTCAACGGCGTCTCCTACCCGCATTCGATCTATCAGCAGTTCAGTGGCTGCGATACCGAGGTTGGCCACACCTACAACCTGAATCGTGAATGGTCGCGGTTCAGCTCGACTATCGGTATCGCCGACGGCGGCAATTCCCAATCGGTGCTCCAGTTCGAGGTGGTCGCCGACGGAAAGTCGATCTATTCCTCGGGCAACGTTCCCGTGGGCCAATCCCCGACGGTGGACGTGCCGGTCGCGGGTGTACAGAACCTGACGATCAGTTTCCTGTTCGTCGGCGGGAATATGGAGAGTTGCAGTCAGGCGGGTAACGGCGTGTGGGGCGACGCGGGGCTCACGAAGTAGGGCGATCCGGGTGGCGTACGATCGCGCCCGTTCAGAAATGGACGAGGATGCGGCCCTCGTTGCCCGGGTCCGATTCCACCCGTCGGTAGAGCTTCTTCAAACTGGGTTGGCCGAGTTTTGCGAGCACACGACGTTTCAGCATGCCCGAACCCTTCCCTGGGATTATCTCCAGCAGGCCGACCTTCTGCGCCGAAGCCCGGAAGAGCGCGCTGCGTAGGACGTTGTCGATATCGCGGTCACTCCGGAAGACCGGGTGAAGATCGACCCTGAGTATCTCGCTCATACAAACTCCCGAGGCTGCTGCCGTGCACCCCGCACGGTGCACGGTTCACCGCAGCCTAGTGGCCGAACGCGCGAGTCGGCCACCGTCCGCCCCCCGGGTGCGGGGAGGCCGGACCCGGCGACCCGGGCGCCCACCGGGGATGGGGGGAATGGGTACCGGTGCAAGTGCCGTCGTCAGTTCTTGTTTCCGGGCGGTGGTGAGGTGGCGGTAAGTGCCGCCCGAGATTGCGCAGTCCATCGCCACAGCATGCGCGTATCCGGTGCGCAGCCGGCCGCCGGCATCCGCCGGTATGCCTCCACCGCGCCTATTCTGCGCAGGTCCTCGAACTCGCGCACGCCGGCTCGCGTGATCAACGGCGGCATGCCTGCCCACCTGCCACCGTTGATCACGCCATTCCAGGATCTTCAGATGCGCCGTGCCCCGGAGGATATCGGCGGCTCTCCCCGATCTCGGGGCGCAGCGCACTCGGGTCGGTGCCGGGGTCGGCACGTCGCTGAACCGTCCGGCGGGCCTGCCCGGCGGTACCGACCATATGGTGGAACCGGCGCAATGTCTGGACCTCGCCGCTGACCCATCGGTGGTGGTCGTCGAGGTAGGTGTAGTCGGTGCCGTGGGCGCCGGTGTCCATGGCGGCGATGTAGAGCGCCCGGTCCCGGCATTCGGCGTGGTGGACGGGGTAACCACGATCGCGCCCTTCACCCGGTCGGTCCGGCCGCGCTGGGCCGCCCAGCGCGGTGAGTAGGCGGCCGTGGCCAGCCCGTGGGTGCGCCAGCGCACGGTGCCCTCCGACGCGGCGCGCAAGGGCAACCGGCGCATCAACTCCCGGACCGCTCGCGGCGTGAGGCGGGTGCACCAGCCCGGGACGAGCAGGATCGGATCCGCGGGATCGGCCTCGAAAAGAGTAGGGGTGAGGAACGGGCGGTCGATCAGCAACACCGTCGCCGGGCGCGCCTGATAGGACAGGCCCCACAGCAGCGTGGCCAGCGGCCGGCTGCCGTGGTCGTCGGAGAGTAGATGCCAGGTGCTGGGGAAGTAGTTGGTGCTGAACCGGGCGGCGGTGCCCGGGCGCAGCGAGATCACGGTGTGGACACGTCTGTCCAACCGCAGCGATCGGCGGTGCAACTTCAGCCCGTCACCGACGATCCGTGCACTCGGGGGGCGCTGCTGTTGCAGTGTGCTCATCGTTGTCCATGAAGCCTCACACCGGCGCCCGCGCTCAACCGGTTTTCCACGTCGGCGTGCGGTTCAGAGGGCAGGTCCGCGGACCGCTGCCGACGCCCCCGATAGGCCGGCGGTACCGGAACGAGCGGAACCGCGGCCACGGTTCACGGTGGCAGGACGGTCACCGCTGCTTTCCACCGGTCGCCGTCCGGTTGCAGGTCGGTGAGATCGAAAGGCAGTTCACGCATGACGAGCAGCTCTGCCTCCTTCGGTATGGCGGACAGATCTCCGATGTACACAGCCGGCACTCCGGGCGGAATGTCGATGGTCACATCGGTATCGCGGCGCTCGACGTTCTTCAGGTCGTCGACGCCGCCGGGGTACAGCGAGGTACTGACGTAATCGCGGAATATGCCGCGGTAGCCAGGAGGTACCGCGGTGATCGGGTGATCGGGGATGAGCCGGCCGGCCTGAATGGTCTTCGTTACCCGGACCCATTCGGTGGTGGTCCGCCTGCGCACAATGTCGTCCAACCCCTCGGCCATCGCGCGCGATCTCGGCGACAGCGGGAAGCCGGCCCTGAGGAAGTCGTTGAGCTCGGTGCTGTCACCCTTGGTGTAGTCGTAGAGCAGCCGGCGTTCCGCGGGGCTCAGGCCTTCGAGGGTGGCGCCCCAGATCCTTCTTCCGTACGCATCCGCTTCGACGGCGTTGTCGAAAAATCTCGGCGTCGCGGCGGTGGACCCGGGAGTGGGCCTGCGATGGATCACCGAGATGGCCGGGCCGGGGAGACCGGTGGCTGCGTCTGCCGCGGGAAGGAGGCGCGACGCGCTCAGTGGCGGATCGGTGATATCGCGGATCCGCCGCGCGTCGGTGGCACCCATCAGTTCTATATTGTCGGCGAGCTGGTCGGTCAGGCGACGCATCGCCGCTGCCAACTCGTTGTACACGCTGCTCCTGTCCCGTGCCCGACACTCGCGCGCCGATCTCGGCGATGTGTCGTCAAGGTAAGTATTCCAGGAGCTCCGACCGCGGCATGTCGCACGACGGAAAAGAGTGTGGCCGGTCCGGCCGCCGGCGCGGTCCACCGCGGTGGTGTCCACCGGCTGATCCGTACCGGCGCCGTGCCGGTGACCGGTCGAACCCTCAGCGCGGGGTGTAGGTCATGCAGTGCGCTGTGTGGTCGATGCTGCCCGGGCCGACCCGGATCTCTCCGGCGGTGCACTCGAGGTCGGTGTTGTGGGTGCAGTCGGTGCGCTGGCAGGCGCCGACCATGCTGGTGACGGTGTCGAGTCCGCCCTTGGTCGCCAGCGGTATGAAGGTGGCGCAGTCGGCGCTGCCGTTCTGTCCGGTGACATTGATGGCGTACGCGTGGCATCCGTCGTGGTTGTAGGAACAGCTGTTCACTGTGCATTCGCTGACGTGCGGCATTTCCATGGTGGTCATGTGCTGAGTCCTCCGGAGGTGTTCGGGAGTCTTGCTCATGCGGCTACCGCCGTTACCCGGTTGCTGTGGGCCGAAGAACTCATTATGGCGTGCGGGTGCGCCGTTCGGGCGGCGCATTCGGGGGCGGGGGCCGAACGTAGCGAAATGGTTGCCGAAGGGGGTGTGCACCGTTGCCGTTCGATTATGTGAACGATATTTACTAAAGCCTGTTCACAAATGTGCTGTGGTGTGGTTCACTCCTGATGACAGGGTTTCCGTACGGAGGCATCGTCATGCGATACCTCCCCCTCCGCCGCGGCCTCCGCGGACCGGTATGTATCAGCTTCGAAGGAGGCTCCATGACCGCATCCCTCTCCCACGACTTCGATTTCACCGACCCCGACCTCTTGGCGGCCCGGCTGCCCATCGAGGAATGGGCCGAACTGCGCCGGACGGCGCCCGTGTGGTGGGTCGACCAGCCGAACGGGGTGAGCGGGTTCGACGACGGCGGCTACTGGGTGGTGAGCAAACTCGAACACATCAAGGAGATCTCGAAGAACTCCGAGGTCTTCTCCACCCACGCCAATACCGCGGTCATCCGCTTCAACGGCGATATCGCCCGCGAGGAGATCGATATCCAGCGCGCGATGCTGGTCAACACCGACCCACCCGAGCACGACAAACTCCGCCGCATCATCTCCCGCGGCTTCACCCCGCGCGCCGTGCAGAGCCTGCGCGACGCCCTGCACGAGCGAGCCGAACGGATCGTGCACGAGGCCAAACGGACCGGCGGCGGCGATTTCGTCCAGCAGGTCGCGTGTGAGCTGCCGCTACAGGCCATCGCCGAATTGCTCGGCGTACCGCAGGAGGACCGCGGCAAGCTGTTCGAATGGTCGAACCAGATGATGGGCTACGACGACCCCGAATACGCCGACAGCTACAAGATGGCCAATGCGCAGGTGATGGGGTACGCCTGGAACCTGGCCGAGGAGCGCCGCGGCTGCCCGGCCGACGACATCATCAGCCAACTGCTCAGCGCCGATATCGACGGCGAAGCACTGAGCTCGGAGGAGTTCGCCTGGTTCGTCATCCTGCTGGCGGTCGCCGGTAACGAAACCACCCGGAACGCCACCACCCACGGGATGAAGGCCTTCGTGGACAATCCGGAACAGTGGGAGCTGTACCGGGCCGAGCGTCCGCGCACCGCACCCGACGAGATCGTGCGCTGGGCCACCCCGGTCATCGCGTTCCAGCGGACCACTCTGCAGGACACGGAGATCGGCGGGCAGGCCATCGCCAAGGGGCAGCGGGTGGGCCTGTTCTACGCCTCGGCCAACTTCGACGAGGACCACTTCACCGAGCCGTTCGAGTTCGACGTCACCCGGAACCCGAACCCGCACGTCGGCTTCGGTGGCACCGGCACCCACTACTGCGTCGGCGCGAATCTGGCCCGCCTGCAACTGGACCTGATCTTCAACGCCATCGCCGACGTGATGCCGAACCTGCGTCAGGTCGCCGAACCCGTTCGGCTACGGTCGGGTTGGCTGAACGGAATCAAGAACTGGCAGGTCGCATACGAATGACACCACCCGCCCGGCGGGGCCGGATGCCCGCGGTCAGCGATGCGGACATCCGGCGCGTGGCGCTGGAGCTATTGGTCGCACAGGGAGCGGAGGCGCTGACCCTGCGTGCGATCGCGCGGGAACTCGGCATCACCGCTCCCGCTCTCTACCGCTACTACCCGTCCCGGGAGGAGCTGCTGGTCGCGTTACGGCGCGATATCTGTATCCGGCTGGCCGACGACCTCGGTGCGCAGGTGGCCGAACTACCCGACGACGGGGTGGTCCGGTTGTTCGCCATCTGCCGGGCGTTCCGGCGCTGGGCGCTGGCCCACCGCAATGAATTCACGCTGGTCTTCGCCTCGCCGACGCCCGGCGGGCCGGGTACGGTACGCCGGTTCGACGAAGCGTTCGGGCTGGTGTTCCTGGAAGCCGCGGGCAAGTTGCTCGCGGCCTACGACCTGGCGACCCCGGCGACCGATTCGATTCCCGACGCGCTGCGCACCGATCTGATCGCGTTCCAGAACGAGCTGCTGGCGCTGCTCGCCGGATCGGAGCAGAAGTTCCCGGCCGAGAAGTTCGATCTCGGGGTCGCGTATCTGATGATGACGGTCTGGGTGCGGCTCTACGGCCACGTGACGCTGGAAGTGTTCGGTAACTACCCGATGCCGGTGAGCGACCCGGATGTGCTGTTCGACGCGGTGCTCACCGACCTCGCCGCCGGCATGGGCCTCACCACCGGCGAGATGGGGTAGGCCGGTCAGGCCATTTCCGGAACCCGCAGGTGAGCGAGCGCCAGCTCGAACTCCCGCACGTCGAGAGCTTCGACGCCGGTCCGCCGGGCGGCGTCGACCCGCAGCGCCGCCGACTGCTCACGGCCGGCCCGCATCGCCGCGGCGCTGTCGTAACTGGTGCACGAGACCGCGCGACCGGACCTCCGGTTGATCATCAGGCTCGCACTGCAGAACCCATCCAGATCCTCCATGGCGGGCAGGGTCTCGGATTTGTAGATCTCGACGGCCGAATCGAGCCGGCTCGGGTCGGTTTTGACCCAGGTCGCGCGCACGCACGCGCCTTCCTCCGCGTGATGGGCCCGATGCAGGCCCGCGATCTCCCATTCCTCGATCTGCGCGCCACCCCCGAAGGTGGCGAGCGCGCGGTCCCGAAGCGGACCGACCTGTTCCCTGCTCTCGCGCATCGCGTCCTCGGACTCCCACGCGCTGGTGGCGATACAGTGCCCGTTGTCCCGGTCGACCAGCAGCGACAATCCGATACACCCGGGGATTTCCCGCAAGCCCGGCAGCACGGCATCGCGCGTATGCGCGATGCCGGCATCGATAGCGGAGGGTCGCGCCTGAATAGTGGTGGATCGCGCGAACACGAGCCACCCCCTCTCTGCTCGAGGCGGCGCCCCGGTGGCGCCACCGGTGTTCTTCACCCTGCTCTCCCCTCGTCGTGGTGGCAAGAGCACGACTGCTCGCGTCCGGGCACCGCGCCGCGCGCGATCGCCGCTTCCGCGCACACCCACCCGGGCTACACTCATCACCCGTGCCACCTGTGCGGCGCTGCGCGTATGCGCGCCGAACTGCTCGAATTCGTGAAAAACCGAACGAGACGGGACAGGGAAACCCATGACCATCATTCGCACGCTGCGTACCGCTCTGCTGAGTCTGATCATCGCCGTCGTCGCGACGGCGTCCGTGGCGATGCCCGCCTGGGCCGCGCCGCGGCCCACCGTGGTCCTGGTACACGGTGCGTTCGCCGACCCGACCAGCTGGGACGGGGTCGCCGCGCGACTGCGCGGGCAGGGCTACGCGGTACTCACCCCGGAGAACCCGCTGCGCGGTCCGGCCCACGATGCCGCCGCCGTCCAGCGCACCCTCGACACCGTCGACGGGCCCATCGTGCTGGCCGGGCATTCGTACGGCGGGTTCGTGATCAGCAATCTGCACGATCCCGATGTCGTCTCCATGGTCTACGTCGCGGCCTTCGCGCCGTCCCAGGGCGAAGTCGCGCAGCAGGCACTGGACCCGGTGCGGTTCCCGGGTAGTCAACTGCTGCCCCCGGCGCTACAGGTGAAGGTCGTCGACGATCCGCAGGGCATCGCCGGACGCAATCTCGACGGCTATGTGGCACCCGACTACTTCCACGACGTCTTCGTGCAGGACGTGGACGACGCCACCGCCGCAGATATGCTCGCCCACCAGAAATCGATCGCCCTGGCCGCGAATCTGGAGCCCTCCGGCGCCCCGTCGTGGTCGGGTGTGCCCACCCGGTACCTGGTCTCCGCGCAGGACCGGGTCATCCCGCCGGCCTCGCAGCGTTTCATGGCCGGCCGGATGGGCGCGCAGACCACCGAACTCGACGCGTCCCATGCCTCCCTGGTCTCGCAGCCGGACGCGGTGGCCGCGGCGATCGTGACCGCGGCGGGCTGATCTCCCGGGCCGGGCGGGCGCTACCGGGGCTGCCCGGCCCCGGATCCGGCCAGCTGGTCCACGACCGTCGGCGCCAGGCAGGCCGAGCGCGATGGTCATACCGATACCGGAGGTCACCGAGACGACCCGGATTCCGGGCCCGGGCGCGGCCACCAGGAAATCGGTATCCGGCGAATCCGCGTAGACCCCGCGCCACCGCCGCCGCACCGACAGTTCGCCGGCCGAGAGGAGCCGGGCTCCTTCGCGCAGCACCAGATCGGCGATGTCCTCGTCGTCGAAGGGCAGAGGGGTGCGGGCGTAGTGGTGGGTGTCGCCGAGGACCACCGAGCCGTCCGGGCGCT
Organism: Nocardia sp. NPDC004568; assembly: GCF_040609955.1. Classification (NCBI taxonomy): domain Bacteria; kingdom Bacillati; phylum Actinomycetota; class Actinomycetes; order Mycobacteriales; family Nocardiaceae; genus Nocardia; species Nocardia sp. NPDC004568. The sequence goes on along the minus strand of NZ_JBEXLL010000020.1, from coordinate 4,768 downwards.
GGGTGAGCATCAGATTCATCACGGCGTCCAGCGTCTCGGGTGCCCGGTCGGTGATCTCGCGCCGTACCGCGGCGGCGGAGGCAGTGGCGGCCAGACCGCCGTAGCGCAGCATGGAGTAGCCGGTGAGGACCGCCGCACCGGGTGGCGCAACCTCGAGCATCTGCAACCGGCAGCGGCGCACGCCGTTCTCTTCGGCGATCACCGGGAAGAGCCGGTCTATATCGTGGCCGGCCGCGTGCACGATCGCGGTAGCGGCCAGCTCTCCGCGGGCGGTGTGCACGACACCTTCGGATATGGCGCCCACCTGGGTGTGCCATACGAACTCGACGCCGCGCGCGGCCAGCCACGCGGCCACGGCCGGTATCGCCGCGCGCGGGTCGACCCGCAGGTCGAGCGGCAGATGGGCACCGCCGACGATATCGCTGCCGGCCGCGCCCGCGGGTGGGAAGAGGCGGGCCGTCCCGGCGCGGTCGAGCAGCCGTACCTGCTCGGCGCCGCGCTCGGCCGCGAACTCCTCGAGGACCCCCGGTTCGGCGGCGGTCCGGGCCACCACCACGGTGCCGGCCCGGCTGATCTCGAACTCGCCTGCTCGGCCGGCCGCAGCCACTTCTCCCGGGCGGACCAGGCGTACTCGAGTGCCCGGCCGGTCTGCGGGGTGGTGCAGATATGGCCGAAGTTGCGGATGGAGGCGCCGACGGCGCGCGCGTCACATTCGACGACGGCCACGCGCATCCCCCGGTCCGCGGCGTCGACCGCGTGCGCGAGGCCGACTATGCCGGCACCGACGACGGGCAGGTCGACCGGATGGGACGGTAGGGCGGATGGTCCGGTGACCGCGCGAAGAGCCACGGCCGGAATGCCCGCAAGCCGCCGCCGGTACCGGCAAGGGTGAACCACTTGTTCGATCAACCTGTGCCCGATGACCGAACCGAGAGGACGATGTGACCCCGCTGTATGCCCGCGTCTCCACCACCCTGCGGGACCGGATCCGCCGCGGCGAACTCGCGGCCGGGTCCGCCCTGCCGTCGGAGGCCGAACTGTGCCAGGAGTTCGGCGCCCCCGGGGGCACGGTGCGCAGCGCCGCGGCGGGCGCCGGGCAGGGGTTGCGGCTCGGTGAACACGCCGAAGGGTAGATCACCGACCGGACGGCCGGGGCGGGGAATTACGTTCCGGCGCGGAGGAATATCGGTGCGGGGCACGATGGGGTGTATCGATTGGTGCGTCCCGCCCCGGCGTCCCAGACTCTCTGTGATCGCATCGAAAAACTCAGGGAGACAAGCATGTCCGAGTCAGTCATCCAACTTCCGACACCCGGTGAGTCGATGTACGAAACACTCGAGCGGATAATTCGTGCGGGTGAGGTCGTGCCCATCGAACTGCTCGGCGGAGTCGGCGCCTACATGGCGGTCAGCCATCGTGCTGCCGCCGAGGTGCTCGACGACAAGCTCTTCGCCAAGCACCCGTCCAAGTGCCCCGCGCTGCACGACGGCCGGATTCCCGCCGATTGGCCGCTGCGCGCCCTGACCGACGCCGAACACATGCTGAATCAGGACGGTGCCGCGCACCGGCGGTTGCGCCAGACGATCAACAAGGCGTTCACACCGGCTCGGATCGCGGCGCTGGAACCGCGGATCCAGCAGATCGCCGACGATCTCATCAGCGCCTTTCCGGATACGGAAGAGGTCGATCTGGTCGCGAACTACACTGTTCCGCTGCCGGTCCGGGTCATCTGCGATCTGTTCGGAGTACCGCTGGAGGCGCAGTCGCGGCTCAAGGACTGGACCCTCACGATCGTCTCGGCGCACAGCACCGGCGAACAGACCCAGGCGGCCATGGCGGCGATGAGCGGTTACTTCGTCGAACTGCTCGCCCACAAGCGGGCCGAGCCGGGGGAGGACCTGACCTCGGCGCTGTTGCAGGCCAACGCGGCGAACGAGCTCACCGAAGAAGAGCTGATCGGGGTGCTGTGGCTGGTCATCGTGGCCGGGCACGAGACCACGGTGCATCTGCTGGGCAACGCGGTGATCGCATTGCGCGACCATCCCGGACAGTTGGCGCGGGCGCAGGCCGAGAATCGCTGGGCCGATGTGGTCGAAGAAGCGCTGCGCTACCGCTCGTCGGTGGTCGGTGCGCTCATGCGGTACCCGCTCGACGATGTGACGGTCGCCGGTGTCGACATCCCGGCGGGCACGCCGACGCTGTGGTGGGGCGGCGCCGACCGGGATCCGCTGCTCGTCCCGAACGCCGAGGTATTCGATATCGACCACGAGCACCGCGACCAGCTCGTATTCGGCCGCGGACCGCATTTCTGCCTGGGTGCGCCGCTGGCCCGGCTGGAGAGCCGGATAGCCCTGCAGACGCTGTTCACCCGCTTCCCGAAGCTGACCCTGGCCGTGCCCAGCACCGCGATCGAGTACGCGCTGCAGATCAGCACGGTGGGCCCGGAGAAACTTCCGGTGCGGCTGAACCCCGGCTCCTAGGCCGGATTCACCCCTGCGGGTTCATCTGTGCCGGTCCGTGGACCCGTCTCGTCTGCTGCGCCGGAACTCCCGCGGCGTCACGCCGAACCGCTCCTTGAACGCCGCCGAGAACCAGGCGGGGGTGAAACCGCAGCGGGCCGCCAGTTCCGCGATGGTCATGGTGGCGCGCGGGTCGGCCAGGAGTTCGCGTGCCACCCGCAGGGCCTCGTCCCGGCGCAGGTCCCGGAAGGTCGTCCCGGTTTCGTGCAGCACCAGCCGCAATTGCCGGGGTGACCAGCCGAGCGCGTGCGCCACCGCGGGCAGGCGCACATCGGACCGGCCGATGTGTTCGCGCAGATACCGCCGGATGCTCTCGGCGACCTCCGTGTGGTGGGTCGCCTGCGGACCGGTCTCGCCGACGGCCATCATGCAGAGCAGTTCGGTGATCCGGTCGCAGACCGCGTTGAATTCGCGTTCGCTCAGCCCGGACTGTTCGGCGTGGACGCCGCGGATCATATCGCCGGCGACCCGGCCCAGACCCCGGTTCATATCGAGGACGACGTTCATATGGGTGAGCGGCCGGGCGCTGGATTCGAACTCGGTGCGCGGCACCTGGAACCCGTAGGCCGCCGAATCCGGAATGTGCAGTCGGCAGGGTATCTCCAATCCCGCCACGACCGCGTGCCCGCGCGGGACGTGGGTCACCTCGTCGCGGAAGCGAAGGGCGAAATCACCGCGGTCGGGCACCACGACCCAGAAGAAGTCGTCGCCGGGTATCGCGCGGATGTGCCGGCGGGTGCGGTGGCACAGGCGGTTTCCGTGCTGGTCCCAGCGCAGCAGGGTGTAGGTGCTCGACTCCTGGGCGGTGAGTCCGGCGTGCCAGTTCTCGTGGGCGCCGAATTCGTGTGCCATGGGTACGAAGCCGTCGGCGAGCTCGGAAAAGGATTCGGGTCCGCATGCGGCCACCTGATACCAGCGCATAGTGACCATCCCCTCGAGCGAGCTCGGCTGCCCCGTACCGCCGGCCGATACGATCGGCGACATCACCATACTGGGCCCGGCCGGTCCCGGTCCGTATCGGGCACGAATTACGTTCATTGACAGCTTGTTCCACGACCGGCCCCGGTCCGCCCGGCGGAAGCGCGCCGGATCGGCGAGCGGGTCGTCCCCGAGCGATCCCGCGATCGCCGGGTCCGCGAGCCACCCGGCACGTATCAGCCCGGGCACGGGCGAATCCTTTTCCCCGGCTCGTGCCTCTCATATATGTCTCGGTAGACGCCGGGGACGGAAGAGGAGGTTGTCGTGATCATCGCTGTCGCAATCGCCGGTGGGCTGGTATTGCTCTGTACGTGCATGTTCGTCGTGCGGCGCAAACGAGCCGGGCGTGGCTGAGGTGACCTGGCCCGGCGAAGAGCTGATCACCGCCGCGCAGGGCGGTGACATCGATGCGATCGCCGCGGTGGTCTCGGCCGCCCACCCGAATATCCAGCGCTTCGCCCGGTCCCTCTGCGCCGACGCGGAGGATGCCGAGGACGCGGCGCAGGAGGCCTTGATCATCCTGTACCGGAAAATCGGAATGCTGCGGGCCACGGGCGCGCTCGCGTCCTGGATGTTCCGGATCGTGCGCAACGAGTGCCTGCGCCGCGCGCGGCGACGGCCGGTCGCGTACACGCCGGTGCCGGATACCGCGGTGACCGACTCGGCCGAGTACGAGGCATTGCGCCGCCTGGAAGCGGGCCGGGTGGCGGCCGCGGTCGCCGCCCTGCCCCCTGATCACCGCCGGGTGCTGATCCTGCGCGATATCCAGGGCTACAGCGGGCGTGTGGTCGCCGAGACGCTGGGGATCGGCCCGGCGGCGATGAAATCGCGCCTGCACCGAGCTCGCGCCGCGGTTCGGCAGACCCTGCACACCACATCCGAATCGGATTCCGGAGGCGAACATGAGCACAACGACACCTGACGGCCCGGATTTCACGAGCGGCTCCGCGGCCGAGCATGTGATGCGCGGTGTGGTGGGCTTCGGCGCGCTGATCGGCTCGGTCGCACTGATCCCGGTCATCGGACCGATCGCCCTGTTACTCCTGCCCGTCGGTCTGTTCGCACTGCGCGGCTGCCCGATGTGCTGGACGATCGGGCTGGTGCAGACCCTCTCGAGAGGACGGCTCCAGCGCTCCTGCGAAGACGGCCGGTGCACGCTGGCCGTCGCCGAGCGCTGAGGCGCCGCGGGACAGCCGCTCCCTCTCCGCGGACCGGAACTCCCACGGGGCCGGGGGCGCCGCCCCGAACCGGCGGGGGCGGGGCCCCGGGAG
>NZ_JBEXLL010000019.1:0-84912 GCF_040609955.1 Nocardia sp. NPDC004568 | reverse complement strand
CGTTTCCGTGTCGCCATGAATATCGAGCCTTTCCGCCCACAACGTGGGCATTCAGACTCTCACAACCCCCGGACCGAACCAGCGGGGTCAGGTCACCGGCTCGTTCATCATCTCGTCATTCGTCGTCGCAGCGACACGGCGGTCGCGGACGGCACGGCCGTGACCTCGGTTGTGCGGCGATTCGATCAATATGGTGTAGAAGGTGTCCCGGTCCATGGAGCTGCGCGTCGGCTCCCGGATGGCCGCGGGAGGAGATGTGCAATCGTGCGACCCCTGTCCGCACCCGAGTTCCTGTCGGTCGCTCGCGTGCGTTGATGACCGGCCGGGTTTACGAGGATGACGAAACCCGTGGCGAATTCGTTGCTTGGACACGCCTTGCGCCTGGCCGAAGCAACACGTGATCACGCGGGAACGGTTCGGGGTACCCAATTGCTGTAGGGGACTTGAAAGATTGCGACGAACTGGTGCAGCAACGCGGGATCACCTTGCACCTCGATGGAGCCGTCGGCCGCGGCGGCGCCCGGATCGGTGACACCGGCGAGGAAGTCGCGAAACCCCGCGCCGCCGGTGATCTGCAGATCGGGCTCGGGGTGCGCCCCCGGCGCGACAAGCACATCCCCGTTCTCGACGACAGCGTGGACAACTGCCTCGCCGATCCGCACCGTGCAGCCGAATGCGATGGCTGGGTCCGGGCCGACGTTGCTCCGGGCGGCGACACGCAAGCCTGTCACCAGCGCGGCTGTCGTCACGATCTCACCGTCCCTGGGGGTGCGCAGTTCCGCAGCGCCCCACAGCGAGAGCGCGTCCAGTGTAGGGATGAGTGCAGAACCCCGTGCGGTCGGCCGGTAGACGATCGCGCGATCGGCGCCGCTCCGCGCCTCGCGGCGGATGAGCCCATCGGCTTCCAGTTCACGTAGCCGTGTCGCGAGTAGATTCGTGGGGATGCCGGGTAGGCCTGCCACGAGTTCCGAGTAGCGACGTGGTGCTACGAGTAGATCGCGCAAGATCAGCAATGTCCACCGTTGCCCGATGACCTCTGCGGCACGCGCGAGGCCACAGTACTGGCCGTACTCACGATTTCCCACGGTATCCAAACTACCAGTTGACTTCATATACTCAAGTCTGCTTTATTTTCTGAAGTGCAGCCGGATGGGCCGGCGGTGCAGAAGGAGGAATTGTCGTGTCGAGCACTCTGACGGTGGACATATTCGTATCGGTCGACGGTTGGGCCGGAAGCGACGGTCTGCCCGGATATTTCGGGTACTTCGGTCCTGAACTCGGTGAATGGGTCGCCGCCGAATCGGCCCTTCCGCAGCAGGTCGTCATGGGCCGACGCACCTATGAGGCGTTCGTGGCCCTTCCCGACGCGGCCTGGGGGGACACCAAGGACCAGGTGATGGGCCTCGAGAAAGTCGTGTTCTCCACGACCCTCGAGAAGGTCGACTGGCCCAATACGCGTCTGTGCGCACGTGACCTCACCGGCGAGATCGAGGCGATGAAATCCGGCGACGGCGCGCCGATCCGTACCTGGGGAAGTCTCTCGCTCGCGCGACAGCTCCTCGGCGCGGGCCTGGTCGACCGCCTCCGAATCGTCACCTTCCCGCTCTTCGCCGGTCCCGCCGGCCGCGAGCCGGCGTTCACCGATGTCGCATCCGCCGACCTGGAACTTGTGGAGCACCGCATCCTCGACAAGCGCCTTGTCCTCAGCGAGTACCGGCCGACAGGGAAGGACATTCCTCGCGCCTGACCGGTCGTCGACTCCACAACGCCGACACATCCTCTGCCACGTAGACGAGTGCTCACAGAGGGGCAGAGGATGCCCGCGGCGGTGGGGCGGTGGGGCGGCGGGTGATGGCGGAGAGCCCAATACGTGGCACGTTCGGGGGTAGCTGATCTGCGCCACCGATATGGTGTCCGGGCTGGGCTCCCGCGGGCGGCTTCCGAGTCGGCCGCTGCTACCTCGGTGCCGACGACCTATGTATATCGCAACATCGACGCCGGCCCGGAGCGAAGCCGCCGCCGTCGAAGATTACCCACCACGCGACGCCGTAGTGGACGAACGCGGGGAATGTGGGCCCGACCCGTTGCGATAGAACACTCGTTGCGGGTCGCCGATAGCGACAGTCCCGAACCCCGCCATCCGGCTGCGCGAGGAGATCGACCGGCCGTGTCGGTACGGGCCGGTGCTTCCGAGGGGTGGGCCCACGCTGCCGGTTCGGGCAGTGCTTCCCACAAGCCAGGACGAAGTCGGCCTCGACCATGGTCACATCCGCGGCCGGCGAGTCCGGTATGCCCATCACCTGGTCCAGCGCCCACCCGCCTGGCTCGCGGCATCGACACGTTGCGGTCGACCGCAAATGAACTGGTAGCGGCCAAGACCTGATCGGTCCCACTTCCCGGAGGTCCGGCACCTCACCATCGCCCAGCACCGCGCTTCGTTGCGCTCACCAGGTCCGGGCGTAGTCGAACCGGTCGCGCCGCCGGCAACGCCAAGTCGGCTACTCCGCTACCGGGAACCGAGGGCACCCAATTGCCCGTATGCCGTTGCGGTCCTGGGATGCACGCTCGGGTTGGTGTCACCTCTCTGTACGTCGAGAGTGCGCAGGGTTGCGGGATCCCGCGTCCGGCCCCATACCGACAGCCCGGGGTGCGACCGGGCAGGCCGACTGGTCGGCGATGCCTGGTCCGAGGGGGCGCCGCTGTGGAAACACCGCCCTCGGCCGGTGCGCGGAGGCGCCCGAACCTCGGCAGCGCCAGCCTTCAGGCCAACCGGAAATCTCTCGAGCAGCGTTGGAGCAACCGCGATGATCGCTGGAAGGCGCCGCATCGGAAACCGTTTTGGCCGGCGGGAGCTGTCCGAAATGGCCGGATCGGTGAAACCGCCAGTCTTTTTTCCGTTGACGTCGGTGCCAGGACATTTGCCTCGCTTTCCTGTTAGGAAGAGGGGGTACACCGACTTGGCAGGACCAGGAAGCAATGTCAAACCCGTACCCGCCGCAAGGGCCGTATCCGCCGGTCCCCCGGAGTGGCCATGCGCAACCCCACGGCTATCTGTTCGCGGCGTCTCCCGTGAATCCGGCACCTGCGCGGTATGCCAGTGGTCTCTTCGGAGTGTGCTCGTTGCTGTGCTGCGCGCTCGCTGTCCCCGCTTTCGACGGAGCAGACGCCGACGAGGCGACCCTACTGGTCGCCCTCATAGGCCAGGCATTCTCCGAACACACCACCCGCAATATCGACTTCGGTGTATCCGCGACGATCACCGTCGGAAGTACGGCGACCCTGTTGGCGATCCTGCTCTGGTTCCGGTTCGGATTCGCTCGCTTGATCCTTGTCGGTCTGGGCACGCTAACAGCGCTCTACTACCTGTACGCATCCGCGCGGCTTGCCGAGGCGGGCGCACCGGCCGCATTCTACTTGTGGCCCCTGATCGCGCTGGCCTTGTGGACCGCGGCCACGCTGGTCGCGGCCCTCCCGGTGACGGGTCGCGCGATGCGCGGACACTCCGCTTCGCAGCCGTATCACCCGGTCCCGCCGTACTGACACACCGTCTCGACCGGGTGAATGAAGAGTCGGCTGACCAGAATGCTTACAGGAGGATACGTGCACGACCGGCTGGTCTATATCGACGGTGCCCTCGCGAGCTCGCGAGATCGGGCGGGTATCGAGGTGCTCAATCCGGCGACCGAAGGCGTTGTCGGTATCGCGGCAGCGGGTTCGGCCGGCGATGTCGATCGCGCGGTGCGCGCCGCTTCGGCGGCTTTTCCCGCCTGGTCTGCGCTCCCGGTCTCCGAGCGTGCGAATTATCTACGCGCTCTCGGTGACGGGCTGGAGAAACGTCGGGCCGATATTGCGGCATTGATAACCGCTGAGGTGGGCACGCCGTTGGCGGTCTCGGAGCGGATCCAGGCGGCATTGCCCGTCGCCGATTTCCACAACGCTGCCGATGTCGCGCTCGAGGTCGAGTGGGAAACCGAGGTGGGGAATTCGTTGGTGCTCGCGGAACCGCTGGGTGTGGTCGGCGCGATCACACCGTGGAACTACCCGCTGCACCAAATTGCGGCCAAGGTTTCGGCCGCCTTGGCAGCCGGGTGCACCGTGGTGGTCAAACCGAGCGAACTGGCCCCGCTGAACGCCCTGCATCTGGCCGAAATCGCCGAGGACATCGGGCTGCCGCCCGGGGTGCTGAACATTGTGCCGGGTGACATGCTCACCGGGGAATCCTTGGTCGAACACGAATTGGTTGATGCCGTCTCGTTCACCGGATCACCCGCTACGGGCCGTCGAATCAGTCGGCTCGCTGCCCGAGCGCCGAAGCGGACACTGCTGGAACTCGGCGGTAAATCGGCCTGTATCCTTCTGACCGACTCGACCGTGGACACGGAACGAAAAGCCCTCACCGACACTGTGCAGAGCTGCCTGCGTAATTCGGGCCAGACCTGTATCGCACTGAGTAGATTGGTTGTTCCGCGGGAGAGGATCGATGCGGTCCTGGAGACAGTGACCGCCCTGATGGACGAATATCCGGTAGGTGATCCCCTGGACCCCGGTACAAAACTGGGACCGGTCATTTCGCAGCAGCAGTACGCCTCGGTGCTCGGACATATCGAATCCGCAGTCAACGACGGGGCCCGGCTGGTATACGGGGGCGCAGAGCGGTTTCCGCACCTGACACGAGGCTATTATGTGTACCCTACAGTCCTGCTGGCTCCCGACAGCTCGATCTCCATCGCACGGGAAGAGGTCTTCGGGCCCGTGCTCACCGTCCTGGCGCATGACGGTGATGACGATGCGGTGCGTATCGCGAACGACTCCGACTACGGATTGTCCGGGGCGGTGTGGGGTGAAGACCGCGACTACGCCGTCGCGGTCGCCCGACGGATCCGGAGCGGCCAAATAGATATCTGCGGCGGGCGCTTCAACCCGCGCGCCCCGTTCGGTGGAATGAAACGTTCCGGCTACGGGCGTGAACTCGGCCGCTACGGGATCGACGAATATTTGCAGACCAAATCGCTCCAGCGATGAACGGCGGCAGGTCAGGTGATGGCGACAGTCCGCCGGTCCGGGGCAGTCTGCGAAAGAAAACGGTCGTTGCTCGACTTGCGTAGTCGTCCAGTCAATAATTTACGAAATCGGCCTCGATTGTTAGGCGAAAAATTGCGTTTCCCGAGTCTTTCCATTCCGTTTCAGGCGAGTATCAACCCGCACGCCGAGTATGCCGAGCTGCACGGTCGACGTTTCGTACGGCGATTCGACTTGCTTACCACGGCGGAGGCCGAGCGGCATTTCGATGAATCGTTGCTCGGGATTCTGGTCGCCAGAGCATGTCCACAGGCGGATCGGGAGACGATCGCAATCGTCGCCGACTGGATGGCGTGCAATCTCGTCCTCGACGACCTGTTCGATGAGACGGAAATCGGTAAGGATCCGGTTCTGCTCCGTGAGTTCTGTGACCGGGTGCTCGTCTGGTTGGCCGAAGACGGCCCCGTCGCCGAACACGATGGTTCTCCCTTTGCGCGAGCTTATACGGACCTCTGGACGCGGACCTGTGCTCGCGCGAGTCCGGTATGGCGCCGCAGGTTCCACGAGCATTTCGCTTTGTTCTTGAACCGGTGTGTCTGGGAATCGGGCAATCGGAAGAACGAAGTGACACCTGATGTCGACGAATACCTGCGGATGCGTGCCTGTGCATTCATGCCGTATATCGACCTGTTGGAACTCGTGGCTCGTTGGGAAGTTCCCGACCATCTGTATCGGACGGATACCTTCGGTGAACTCAACCAGGCATTGTCCGATTGCGTGCTCTGGACGAATGATCTCTACTCGTGTGAGAAGGAGTACGCACTCGGCGATGTCCACAACCTTGTGGTGGTGCTCGCCGCAGCCGAGAGTATCGGCCTACAGCGGGCCGCGGAGATCGTGGGCGACATGATCGGCGAGCGTATCGATCGATTCGCACAGATTTCGGAGGAGATTCGCGAGGTCTGGGCTCCCGAATGTGCCGATCCCGCGGTCGGGACCGCCTTGGCCGGGCATATCGACAACATGCGTTACTGGTTGAGCGGCCAGATGCAGTGGCGTTTCGAGACGAAGCGGAACACCAGCACCAACCTGTCGCTGGTGAACGGCAAGGCCTCCCGGGTCTACTGAGATTCTCGCGAATGCCGGCGTCGGTACCCGGCCTTTTCAAACCGTGCGATGGGCACGGAATATTGGAGCTATCGGTGAGAAAAAGGTACGAGCGCGTCGAATACTTGAATACTCTGGACCCGCAGAAGAGTTGTCACGAGATTCATCGTATATACTCGAATTCCGAGTTCCCCTGGGATTACGGACGGGGACTGGAGGTCGCCGTCTGGAAAACCTGTTGTGTGCCGGAAATATCTTCCGTGCTTGCTCGCTCGGGGCACTTCGCCCGATCGGGGCAAAAAAGGTACGATGATACCCGCATCCTCATCGGTGAGATTGTGTTGCACGGCTACGATTCGATACGGGGAAGGCAGTCGATCCGCCAGATCAACCGCGCCCACCACGGTTTCGATCTGGCAAATGAAGATATGCTCTACGTTCTGTCCGCATTTGTGTTCGAGCCGATCAGGTGGATCGACCGATGGGGTTGGCGGAAGGTGACAGCGGCTGAGCGACTCGGATCGTTCTATTTTTTCCGTGAAATCGGAAAACGCATGAACATCTCCGCGCTGCCCGATGACTACGATTCGTTCCTGGAGTTCAACAAGGAATACGAACGACGGAGATTTCGGTACGCCGCGAGCAATGAGGAAATGAGTGACGCCGTGCTTGCCGTCTACTCGTCATGGTACCGTCGGCCGCTGGACAGGTTGTTCGCGGCGACACTGGCCTGTCGGCTGGACGAGGCGGCGCGCGCAGCCCTGGGCCGCTCGGAGCCGAACGTGTTCGCTCGGGTGGCGAGTCGTACCGGGTTACATGCACACGCATTCGCTGAATTGCTGATGCCCCGGACAATGGCCCGTTTGATGACCCGACCCGCCGCGCGCAGCTACCCCGGGTATCCGATCGGCTACGACCTCTCCGATATCGGGCCGGCCGGCCGCCGAATTCCCGATCCGCCCGAACCGACCGCTGGAGCCGGCGCCGTGCTACCCATGGTGCCACCCCACCACGACACAGTGGTCCCGATCGGCTCGCCCATGCCCGCCGAGGCGCCGGTTCTCACCGGCCGGGCTGTTGTTCTCGCCGAACCACGCGGTTTCTGTTCTGGTGTGGAACGGGCCGTCGAAATCGTCGGGCGAGCTATCGAGGTGTACGGAACTCCGGTCTACGTCCGGCGGGAGATCGTCCACAACCGCCATGTCGTGCACGAACTAGAAGAGCGCGGTGCACACTTCGTGAGTTCGGTGGACGAGATCCCCGAGGGGGCCGTATGCATCTTCTCGGCTCATGGTGTCTCGCCCGCGGTACGTCAGGCTGCGCAGCGGCGTCGGCTCACCGTTATCGACGCCACCTGTCCGTTGGTGGCCAAAGTACATCAGGAAGCTCGTCGGTTCGCTGCCGCGCGGCGAATCATCCTGCTGGTCGGCCATGCCGAGCACGAAGAGGTCGAAGGCACCGTCGGCGAAGCTCCGGGCGACACGATTGTGGTGCGCAGCGCTCGCGAGGTCCGGGAGCTGGACCTACCGGTGACCACACCGGTGGCGTACCTGACGCAGACCACATTGTCCTTGGATGATTCGAACGAGGTCGTTGCGGCCATCCGGAAACGCTTCTCGGATGTTGTCGGACCGGGCAGTGACGATATCTGTTATGCCAGCCAGAATCGCCAGGTGGGCATAAAATCCCTGGCGCGGCAATGTGATGTGGTGTTGGTCGTCGGAGCCTCGAACTCGAGCAACTCGTTGCGTCTGGTGGAGGTCGCCGAGAAGGCCGGAACCACAGCGATGCTGGTACCCGATGTGGAACAGTTCGACGAACGTATTCTGGCAGGCGTGCGTACTGTCGGCGTGAGTGCTGGCGCGAGCGCACCGGAGGTGCAGGTGCAAGCCTTGGTCGCAAGATTGCAGCGACAGGGCTACAACCATGTGGTTGTCGATCGGACAGCGGTCGAGGACATCTCCTTCGGGTTGCCGCCGGGGCTGTCGCGCGGGGTCGCGCGGGGTACGGCGGTGCGGTCGGCCGACCCGGGAAAACCTGCCGAAACCGACAGCGATACCCGGCCGGTCGCTCGGGATGAGGAAAGATCGTGACCCTCCGAGAAGCCTCGCCCGCCGGTCTCCCCGGTGCTGGGCATCTGGCGCGGACGAGCGCGGTGTTGACCGCATTCCTGCGAGAACAGACCACACACCTGCGCGATATCGTCGGCGCCGACGACGAGCTGTGGAGTTCGATGATGTCGGATATCGAACGTTTCATTGCCGGCGGCAAGCGTCTTCGCCCGGAGTTCTGCTACTGGGGATGGCGGGCGGCCGGCGGTGCCGGCGATGGCGATATCGTCGTCCGGGCTTCGGCGGCGCTGGAGTTGCTGCACGCGTTCGCCCTTGTACACGACGACATCATCGATGACAGCGATATTCGCCGTGGTTCGCCGACCGTGCACCGGCACGGCGCGGATTTGCACAGCCGGATGGGATTACGTGGAAGGGCTGCCGACTTCGGTACTGCCGTCGCTATTCTGATCGGTGATCTGTGCCTCGCCTGGTATCACGATATGCTCGACTCCTGCGCTCTCGGTCCCGAGCAGCGCCGGGCAGTTCGCCGCTTGTCGTCGCAAACCTTCGCCGAACTCATCGCCGGGCAGTACCTCGATCTTGCCGAACAGGGTTCACGGCACCTGTCCATGGATCGGTCGTGGAAAGTCATCGCGTACAAAACATCGAAATACACCATCGAACGCCCGATGCAGCTGGGCGGAATTCTGGCCGCAGGAGATCCGATGATAGTGGATTCTTACTCCCGCTATGCGGTTCCGCTCGGTGAGGCATTCCAGTTGCGCGACGATATCCTCGGTGCGTTCGGTGACCCAGCGGTCACCGGTAAGCCCGATGGTGACGATCTGCGTACCGGCAAGGGCACGGTATTGCTTGCCACCACCCGGAAGCTGGCCGACGACACCGCGCGGCGAACCATCGACGAACTACTGTCCCGCGAGACGATGACGGACGAGGACGTCGCTCGCCTGCGGGAGATCATGGTGGAGACCGGCGCGGTGACGATTGTCGAGGAACGAATCGGCGAGCAGGCACAAGCGGCCGCGAGTGCCGCCGAAGATATGCCGGTGGATGCCGTCGTCCGCGACGCACTACGAGATCTCGTGACCCGCACCGCCTTCCGCGACCGGTGACGGCCGGCGTCGGGCGCCTACCATCCGGAAAACTCGGCCGGAAGCGTTATCGGTTCGAATGGTAAACGCTGGGATCGCCCTGGAGTCGCTCGGTGATCAGTTCGCGCAAGCCGTTCACCGTCGGTTGTTCGAAGAACTCTTCTACGGCAAGTTCGACACCCCAGGTGCGGGATATGACATCCAGTATCCGGAGGATGTGCAAGGAATGTCCTCCGAGGAGAAAGAAATCATCATCGGCTCGGACGGTTGACAAGCCGAGAGTGCCTTGCCACAGGAAGATCAGATCCTTCTCGATGTCGTCGCTGCGAGCATGAGTAGAAACCGGCGTCCGGTAATCTGGATCCGACAATGTGGACAGCATCGCACGGTCCGCCTTTCCGGATGTATTGAGCGGTATGCGATCTATCGGCACAAAGAGGTCCGGGACCATGAACGACGGCAGGTCGGCACCGGCGAAGGCTTTGATCTCGGCAATACTCGGGGCTGTTCCTTCGGAGGGGACCAGATACGCCACGAGGCGTTGCGCGCCATCCATGACGACAACGGCGTCCCGGATATCTCGATGTGCGCGTAGTGCGTTCTCGACCTCCGCGGGCTCGATACGATGCCCCCGGACCTTGAGCTGGTCGTCTCGCCGTCGCTGGAAGACGAGACTGCCGTCCGGGTTCGACAACACCAGATCACCGGTGCGGTACAAGACCTTTCCAGGCTCGTCGCCGAGAGGATCTGGGACGAAGGCCGATGCCGTGGCGGCGGGCCGACCGAGGTAACCGTGCGCCACGCAGGTCCCGCCGACATACAACTCACCCACTGCTCCGACGGCAGTGGGTCCGAGATCGTCGGTCAGGACCCGGGTGAAGCGCCCGGCAAGCGGGTGCCCGATGGGAAGTGGCTCTGCCGGTGAGGTAATGGTGTGGCAGGTCGTGAACACGGTACATTCGGTTGGTCCGTAGCAGTGGACCAGGCTGGTCTGCGGCCACTGTGCGATGGCCTGGCGAATAAGTCCGGGCGGCGATACCTCGCCTCCGAACAGCAGAATTTCGAGTCCCCCCGGCGCACTGAGGTCAAGATCGACCATCTGCCGGAACAGTGCGGTGGTGAAGAATGCGACGGTGACCGTATGGCGTTCTATCGATCGGGCCAGGTCGAGGAACGATGGCGGATTGCCGGGGGCGATTACAGTTCCGGCGCCGCACAGCAGGGGAACCCATAGCTCGAAGACCGACGCATCGAACAAAATCGAGGAGTGTGCCAGAAAGCGGTGGTTCGATCGTATTCCGAGTGCGGTGAGCCCTGCTGCCAGGTCGAGTACTGCGCGGTGTGGGATAGCCACACCCTTGGGCTTCCCGGTCGTGCCCGATGTGTAGAGAACGTAAGCGGTGTGCAGTCCCGACCTGGTGCGACGGAGATGGTGCTCGGTGTCGTCGCCTCGAGAGCAAGTTATTTCGAGCTCTTCCGTCAGCACTGTCGATATGTTGTTTTCCGCAATGATCGCCTGCCTTCGTCCGGTCGGCAACCGGTCGTCCAGGGGGACGAAATAGCCACCTGCTTTCAGCACCGCGAGAGCCGCTACGACGAATTCGGGAGATCGCGGAACAGATACTCCCACCGCTGTGTTCGGAACGATGCCGGAGTGTGTCAGATAGCATGCAAGGGCATTTGCCCGCTCCTCCAATTGTCGATAAGTTACCGTCGCGCTGTCTGTGATCAACGCAGCGGCATCGGGCGTAGTGGCCGCCCACTTCGATATTGCAGAGTCCATGGACTGCGGCATCCTTGTCCTACCCATGAAATCAACTGGAACCTGAGCGCCTCAACGTATTATCGATTTCCGTCAGCAGGAGGTTGCGATCGCTACGCAGGGTGAAGTGTCCGCCGGGCAACTCGACGATCCTGAACTCGCCGGTCGTCTCGGATTTCCAGGCAGGCAGTGTGCGCCGGTCGGTATATTCGTCCTGACTTCCGGCGAAAGCCGTAAGGGGACAGCTCAACTTCGCCGGGCCGACATAACGGTATGTCTCGGCGAGTTTCAGATCAGCTCGCAGGCAGGACAGATAGGGCCGCATGAACGAACGGTTGCGAAGTAACTCGGTCGGCGTGCCACCCAGCCGGTCCAGATACTCGACGAGCTGATCATCGGTGTGGTGGCTGCGTGCGGAATCGGTTTGTGGCCGGCTCGGTGCCGGCTGCCCACCGACAAAGAGTTGAGTCAGATTGGCCTGGAGACGAACCGGTACGCGCCGCGCGAACTCGTACATGATAAGTGCACCGAGACTGTAACCGAACAGCGAAAACGGTCGCGTCAGTATCGGTCCGGCCGCCTCGACGAGGTCGTCGGCCAGCGCTGGGACCGAGGTGTAGGTGGTTTCCCGGATTCGGCGTTCACGCCCCGGCAGCAGAACAGGAACCACATTCGCAGAGTCCGCCAAGGCCGCGTGCCAGAGCCGGAACTCACCCGTCCCACCGCCCGCTCCTGCCAAACACAGCAGCGGTCGGCCTCTCCGGTCGAGAGACGCGCCAGGGAACCAGAACTCGAATCGACTGTTCGTTCGGGCCGCTACCATCTCTTCCCCGGTATCGTCCGTTCAGCCATCTTATCGACTTCCCCGGCCAACAGTTCGAGAAAGCGCTCACGGCTTTCCCGGGCGAAGAAGTGGCCACCCGGCAGAGTATGGCGACGAAACCAGGCAGAGGTGAACTTCGACCATGCGTCGAGATCGAGCGCATTCGCTTCGAAATCGTCTGTTCCACCGAACGCCACAACAGGGCAGGGAAGCAAAGTTTCGGTGTCGGCATGATAGTTTTCTCGAATCCGGAACGAGGCCCGGAGATCGCGTAGCAACCAGCGAGCGAACCTTTCGTCCTCGAGTAGTTCCTGGGGTGTGCCACCCAACCGGCGAATCCATGCCAGCAGCTCATCATCGTCCAGGTCGGCCACGGACGCCCGCCTAGCGGGGCGATCGGGGGCTGCCAAGCCGGAAACCACGACGCCGAGCAGACGCTCGGGATCTCGGCCGACCAGCCTGCGCGCCAGCTCGAACACGACCAGGGCGCCGAAGCTGTGCCCGAACAGGACTATCGGCAACGGCGTGTCCCGGTCCACCTCCTCGATGGCAGCGAGCAGTTCCGATACCAAGGTGGCTGCGTCGGCAAGCGGTTCCTCGCGCAGGCGCCGCTCCCGACCGGGCAATTGAATCGGCCACAGTTCGGCATGGTCGGGCAACGCGGTTCGCCACGCCACGAATTCGGACGGGCCGGTTCCTGCGCCGGACAGGCAGAACAACCGATAGCGTGGTGCGGGGCGCCGGACGACATAGTTGAACCAGAAGCCGGCAGCGGATACTTGCTTAATCTGCCCCTTCATGGTGCCGACCGCCGTCGTAGATCGATCAAGCGCGCAATTTCGCCCAGGGTCGGATTCTCGAACACATCGACCGGCTCGATGTCGACCTGCAGATCGGTGTAGATCTGCCGGAGGAGCCGGGCCATTGTGAGGGAGGTCAGCCCGAGCATGAAGAGGTCGTCGTCTGCGGCGACAGCTCCCACCTTCAAGAGGTGCGGTACGATCTGCCCGAGATAGGCCTGCGTCGGGTCGGACTGCGGCGGTTTCGGATCCCGCTGCGTGGCCATGACCGCATCGGGATCCGGCAGTGCGCGGTGATCCAGTTTTCCCCAGGCCGTCAAAGGCAGGGCTGCCATCGGCGCATACAGGGTGGGGACCATCTGGACGGGAAGCCGCTGTTCCATCCAGGCGATAACCGCTGATCGGTCGAATGTGTCGACTTCGTCAGGGACCAGGTAGGCCACCAACCGGTCGTCGTGTCGCCGTACTACACAGTCGCGGATGGACGGGTGGCGCGCCAGCATACGTCCCACCTCTCCCAGCTCCACCCTGAGTCCGCTCATCTTCACCTGCTCATCACGTCGTCCGATGAACCTGATCCGACCGTCCTGGAGCCGAACCCCGAAATCTCCGGTCAAGAACAGGCGGTCACCGGTCCGGACCGGAAACGATGCGGCATCGGCCGCCGCATCTTCGAGGTATCCGATGGCGAGTCCCGTCCCGCCGATACAGATCTGCCCCGGCGTGCCCGCCGGTACCGGTTCCAGGTTCTCGTCCAGCAGTTCCAGGGAACAGCCTGGAACCGGATTGCCGAGCGGAATGAAATCGGCTGATTTCAAGCTTTGTTCGTCGATTACCGAGTAAGTCGTCCAAATAGTTGCCTCGGTGACACCGTAGGCGTTCACCAGTTCTCTTCCCTTTGCCCACCGGGTGGCCAGATCCGGCTCGATGGCTTCTCCTGCACTGATGACCAGCCGCAGATCGGCGATCCCACCGGGCTCGCATGCCCGCAACGATGACGGTGTCGCAACAGCGACTGTGCTGTGCGAACCGACCAGGAAACGCTCCAACGGCAATCCGGGGTATCGCTCCGCCGCTGTTGCAATGTGCAGGCAGGCGCCCGCTGTCACGGCGAGAAGAATCTCGAAAAGGAATGCGTCGACGCACCACGGTGCGATCTGCGCGACACGATCGGTGGGCCGGACATCGAGTACTGTGCGCTGTGCGCGGGCGACATTGTGCAGTGCGTCATGCGTGCATACCACACCTTTCGGATGGCCGGTGCTGCCCGAGGTGAAGATGACGTAGGCGGCGTCCGATCCTTCGTCGAAACGCCGCGGTGTACTACTGGTCACCGCGATCTGCGGATCAGTGGATTCGGTTGCGGATATGATGAACCGGACGCCGGCCCGGGTGGCCAGGTCGGCTCGGCGCAGGGGTGGCTGCGAGATATCGAGGGGGAGGAGTATGCCGCCTGCGGTCAGCACTCCCAGAGCTGCGCAAATACCTGCCGCCGAGGGTGGAAGCGATATCGCGACCAGATCCCCGGCACGTAAACCGCGTTCGGTCAATTCTCGGGCGATCTTCGTGATACCTGCGCCGAGAGAGCGATAGTCGAGTACGGCGTCGGGGCCGCTGACAGCGGGAGCCTCCGGGGTGCACCGAACGAATTCGGCCAGCATCGTCAGCACGTCGGAGCCGCCGACGTCGAGGGGCTGCGGCATGGTGGTTTCCGGGAATTTCATCGGGAGGTTCCTCGCTCGGCTGCGTGGTCGGCGGCGCCCTTCATAAGCTGAATCGGAATATGTTGAGGGCAGGGTAGATTCACATTCTCCGACCAGGCGATTTCAGGGTCGAGTAGTACTGGCGAGCGGTCCGGCCGGAAAAGCTCCTCGAGAATCAGTCGGCATTCGAGGCGAGCGATATGCGCCCCTGGGCAGTGATGTCGCCCGTATCCGAAAGCGACGCTTCGTCGTGTGGCCCGGTGCGACCCGGTTTCGGCATCGAGAAGCTGCCAATTGGCTGCGGCGAGCAGGACCAGAACCGACTGACCGGCCAGCAATTCCTGGCCACCCAGTTCGGTATTCGCGACAACCGTCCGGCCGACGAAACGTGACGGAGATACCCGGGTGAGAAGGTCCTCCACCTCGTCGGGGCCGTCCGAGCGGTGGTGTAATGGTCCGAACGTGGGGCCGATCCGTTCCAGGACGGCTCCGGCCAACAAGCCCGTGGTGGTCTGGTGTCCCGCCGCGATCAGCATGAGCAGGTTGGCGGCAATATCCGTGTCGTCGAACAGGCCGGAGGCATCCGCGCCCCGTACAAGTAGCCCAGCGCCGTCGTCCGTCGGTATACGTCGACGTTGCCGTACGATCTCCGCGCAATAGTCGGCGAACTCGACAACTGCTTCGAAAACGTCCTCGTTTCGCTCTGGTTCGAAGCCGGTGACAACGCGAGTATATGCATCGGACCACGGACCGATGGCCGGAAGATCTCCTGGTGGCAGCCCCAGCAATCTGCCGATGACTTCGAGCGGCAGTGGACGGGCCAGATCATCCACTACATCGCGTCGCGCCCCGGTCCCACTCTCGATCATCTGCGTGATACGTGTCCGAATCCACGGCGTCAGTATGTCGACCCGAGCGGGAGTGACTACCGACCGGATGATGGTTCGCCAAGCGTCGTGGCGGGCACCGTCCAGAAAAAGTGCTTGGCGGGCAATGATTTCCTGTGCCCGGTCGAGCGCCGAACCGCTCGGTGCGGTCGATTGTCGTCCGGTCGTAATTCGCATGGCACTGAAGTTCGGACTCGTCAGCACTGTCCGTACTTCCGGGAAGCCGGCGACCAGCCATGCTGCGGCGTAGGCGTCCCAATGTACCGGACTCTCGCGGGACAATCGGGTGAAGAGTTCGTGACTGCCCTGGCGGTGCGCCGACGACAGCAACGAGTAGATACTCAATGAGCGGTCGAAATGGGAGTGTCCTGTCATCTACGACCTCGATTTGCGGGAGAATGTTCGATATGCGGGGTGCACAGGATCTGCCGCACATTCGAACAGATCCCTGTTCCGCCATCGGCGGTTCGTAGGTGGCGAAAGCCTGCGGGCGGCGAATGGACTGTATCCGTCGCGACCGGAGCGGGAGCCACCCTCATGGTCCGGCGCGCGCGGGAGCCGGGCAGGGTATGCCGTGATCCACGCGAAGCGTTGCGCTCGCTGAGCTGTAGCTATGTCACCAGGCCCTGGCGGAGGCTTCCGGCGGAGCTGTCGTATCCACGACCGGAGGAAGCGCCGAGGCCGGTGCCGACGATGGTCGGAAAGGGAAGTTCATCCTGTTTGTTCATGCTTTCTCTGCTCACGCCGAATCCTGCTACAGATCGGTCAACTGACAGTCGGCCGATCTGTAGACGTCGCGGCCCGATCGACCGGGCTCACTCAATAGCTGACCGGATGCTGAGACAGACTCTAGGTGAGGTATCCGGTTCCTGGATCGGTGAAATCGCCGGTCTGTGGGCCGGGTGGGCGCTCGGCCGGAGTAGGTGGCCGGCCGGCGGCTATCCGAAGTACCAGAAACCGCGTCGGCAGCCGTACCCCGGCGCGGTGCATCCCATCGGACCTGAATCCGGCCAATTGATCGCCTGAGTTCTGTTGCCTTCGCGTGCGAGTGTGCTCTTGGCCTGCCGGCACCACTGATAGGTGTGACCGCCGCACTCGAACCACTTCCAGCTGTCCGCGGCCGCCGTCGGACTCGAGACCACCGAAATAGGTAAGATCGAGGCGGCGACACCGATCGCCACAGCCGCGGCCTTTCGCTTGAAGTTCTTCATATCCAATTCCTCTGTTGCCTCTGATCGCCCTACATCGATCGGACATTTCTATGTCGAAATATGTAGTCCGGAATAGTTGACGCCGGGCACGGCGTATCGACATGTATCCACGTGCGACAGCGAACTGTCGGTTCCGGGCCGATCCGGCGACCAGGTCAGCACATTGTCGTCGTACGTACGGCCTTTCGAATCAGTAGAATCACTGGTGTTGCATCTTTGGCCGACACCACCGAATACTTCCGCTGGGCGGCAAACCGTGATATAGCAGGGTCGACGATCCGGCCGATCCCCGCCGTCGGAGATCGCCGACCTCGGCGTCTACCTCGGAATCCTCCAGCGGAGCGGCGTCGACAATCTCGAGGATCGGTCCTGTGGTGCTGTCGGATCGCCGGTACCCGAACCAGGCCGATTCGAAATGCGCCCGATGAATCTGCCACGCAGGCCGGCCGGCACCAGCAGTGCGTTTGCGACCATGGGGGCCGATGAATTGTGCACTTCGATGTCGTATTCGCGGGCGAGCGTCCGGACGGCGAGGGTGAGCTGGCGGAAATCGATGTGGTTGCCCGGGCATATTCGCGGCCCGGCACCGAACGGAAAGTAGGCGTATCGCGCGTGTGGCGGAACCGAAGTCCGCCACCGTTCGGGGTCGAATGTGTCCGGATCGTCCCACCACCGCGGATCCCGGTGCACCAGGTAGGTGCAGAACATCACCTGCTCGCCGGGGTACACCTCGATATCGCCCACGGTGGTGCGCTCCCACACCTCACGGCCCATCAACCAGGTCGGCGGATACATGCGCAGCAGTTCCTCGACGAATGCCTCGGCGTAGTCCTCGGTCTCCGCGGCCAGACGGCGGGTGAGATCCGGCCGGCGGGCCAGAGTCGACACCGCCCAGGTGAGTGTGACGCCCGGCTGGCCGTAGGAGGCACGCAATATCGCTTCGACCATCGCGGTGACCTCCTCCGGATCGAGGTCTTCGGCCAGCAGTGCATCCAGCAGGTCTGCTGCTTCATTCCGGGGCGACTGGCGACGCGTCGCTATCCGATCGGCGAGAGTGCTCCGCAGCCGCGCATTAGCACGGTGCAACCGGCGCACTTTCGGCGTCGGCAGCCACGTCGGCAGCGTCAGCGAACTGCCCATGAACACCTCGGACACCGCTACTGCGTCGGTGAGCGCGTCGGCCAGATCCGGATCGGATGTACCGAGGCAGTAGTCGGTCATGCTGCGGCCGGTGAAGGTCTTCATGACCTCCCGCACGTCCACCTCGCGGCCGCCGGTCTCTGCGAGGGTCTCTCGGAGCAGGTCGATCATCCGGGGTTCATAGGCACTGAAGGCATTCGGGGACATAGTCCGCCTGGCGCCTTTGCGCGCCGCCATCCGGCCCGCCGTCTCGACACGGGGCTGTGCGCCACCGATCAAACGCCCTTCGATCCCGACCTCGTCGTTCGTATGGACAAAGAGCTGGTGAATGAGGTTCGGATCCAGGACCACTGTTGCCTTATCACTGAACCTGAACACGTCACCGTATTTTTGCTGGCATTCGCGGAGGAACCCGATGCGATCACGCTCGTAGGCCAGCCGGTTGCGTAAGGTCGCCGCCATTCGTCCTCCGTAGCAGAACAATGTGCCCGGCGACCATCAGCAGTCACCGGGCACGTTGCACCATTCCGATCTAGATCCATGTCCACCGACCACCCATGCGGCCGTCGTCTACGCGCAGCAGCCGACCGACTGCGGCTACGATGAACTTCGCCATATCCACCACCTCCCCACATGACCATTGTTCGGCCTCGTCGAGGGCCGAACGACGACGACGCTGGTCAGCGTAGCCCGGTCGAATCGGAGTCCGAATCGGTGTAGTCGCCGGTCCCGGGATCGACGGCCCGCTGCCCGGTATTCCGGTCCCCGCTCGGTGTCGGCTTCGGCCGGAGCCATTCGCCGACAACGGGATTCAGCGCATGGAGCCGATTTGCAGCCGGCCGGGGGATCGGCTTCGGGTGCTCGTTGCAGCCGTCCCGATGGGCAAACAGTGATCGGTGGCCGCGGCGGGGCCTATCGATAGTTCGTTGCCGATGATTTGCGGCGTTACCGAGACCGGTGATTCTACTGATACCGCGAACGGCCTCGGCGAGCGCACACTGAGCTCGTCGGATACCGACCGACCGGTCGTTGGAGCCGGGCCGGATTCGGCAGCAGAGTCACGCACAGTTAGATGAGGAATTCCGAAATGGAATGTGTGCAAACGAAATCCGCACTTGTCGCTCGTCCCGTCGATTCGACGGCCAGGATCGGGCGTCAAGGCCAGAACCTCACCCCCTGTATCACCCGCGGCAGGTGTGGAGCGACGAATATATCCGCCGGATATGTGAACATGCCGCCGGGCAAATCCTCCAGAGCGCATTTCCATGCGCATTCGGAAGTCGTTGTGGTCTGCACGGACGGTTACGCCGCAACATTGATCGGCCCGGACCTGATTCCACATTTTCACGGCCCCGGCGAGTTCATGTACATCCCGGAAGGGGTGATCCATGTAGCCGTTAACCTCAGCGGCACCCACAATCTGATCGCCGTCGAGATGCGGACCGACCCGGAGTTCGATGACGATGTCGTTCTGACGCCGGAACTCGAGACGCGAGCGCAGGTCGTGGCAGCCGAACTCCGCCGCGTCCGGGCCGCGGTGGTGTAGCGTGGCCCTCCCGGCATACAGCCGTGCCGCCGCTGCGGTGCAGAGCGGTCCGATCGATGAAATCTTCGCTGTTCTGGCCCATCGGCCCGATGTTGTCTCCTTTGCTGTCGGTTCACCCGACACCGACCTACTGCCGGTCGACTTGATGGACGAACTCGTGCGGAAGGCGGGGGTGAGGTACGGTCCGTCCATCCTTCAATACGGCATGACCCGGGGATTCGCCCCTTTGCTCGGGCACGCCCGAGAACTGCTTCTGAAACGCGACATCTCCTGCTCCACCGGGGCGATCCACATCACGACAGGAGGGTCGGGCGCCCTGCACAACGTGTGCATGGCACTGCTCGACGAGGGTAACGTCGTCCTTGTGGAAGAGCCGACCTACGGGCCGGCTGTCAAGAGCTTCCGCAGTCACGGTGCGACAGTGCGCGGTGTAACGTGCGACGAGTTCGGCATCGTTCCCGAGGCGCTGGAGGAAGCGCTGTCTCCCGATGTGGCTTTTCTGTACATGTTGCCGACCTTCCAGAATCCCACCGGGCGGACTGTTCCGGCGGAGCGTCGGCAGCAGCTCGCGGAAATCGTACTGCGCCGTCATGTCCTGGTAATCGAAGACGATGTCTATGCCGATCTGCGATACCACGGTGACCCGGTTCCCGCAGTATGGTCGTTCGCACCCGAGAACACTGTGTACATCACTTCGTTGTCGAAAACTCTCGCGCCGGCCGTACGTATCGGTATCGTCGTGATTCCGGAGCATCTGTCCGACGGCACGTTGGCGCTCAAACAGAATATCGATATGCAGACCTCGACCTTCTGCCAGGCCATAGCCGCAGAGTTTCTGGAGAGCGGTCACGCGGAAACGCATCTCGCACGGATAATCGAAAGCTATTCGTCGCGACTCGATACGCTCGTTGCCGCGCTGGATCGGCATTTCTCACCCGAGTTCCGCTGGACGAAACCTGACGGCGGCATGTTCATGTGGATGGATGGTCCGCCGGATTTCGACGCGGATTCCATCCTGGATTCCGCTCTCGCGCAGGGCGTTGCCTATCTTCCCGGTAGCGTGTTCTACGCCGACGGTGGTCATCGCCATCGCAATACGATTCGCCTGAGCTTCGCCAATGTTGCCGACCGCGACATCGATCGCGGAATCAAGCAGCTCAACGCGTTGTTCGAGGCATGCGGGTGAGCATGCACCGAATAATCGACCTCCGATCGGACACCGTGACGAAACCGACGGCAGCGATGCGCCGGGCGATAGCCGGCGCGGACGTGGGCGACGACTGGTACGGTGATGATCCGACCGTGAACCTGCTACAGGATCGGGTTGCCGAACTCACCGGCAAGCAAGCTGCCGCCTTTCTTCCCACCGGAACCCTGTGCAACCAGATCGCTATGCACGCCTACGTCCGATCTGGGCATTTCGTCGTCTGCGAGGCGCAATCGCATGTCTGCGGGATGGAATTGCATTCGGCCGCAGCCCTCTCGGGGGTGGCGTTCCGGCGGGTCCCGGCCCGCAGCCATGGCCAGCTCACCGCGGAAGACCTCGAGCGTTCGTTGGAGCCCGATCCCTACGATGTGGGAGTCGTGGACCTGGTCGTCGTCGAGAACACCCACCAGCTCGGTGGCGGATGGCCCGCGCCGGTGGCCTCGGTGGCCGAGCTCGCGGCGGTGGCAACCGCCCGCGGTGTCCCGCTATACCTCGATGGTGCTCGCCTGTTCAACGCGTGCGCGGCCACGGGTGCCACGGTCGCGGAATACGCCACACACTCCGATGCGCTGATGCTCAGTCTGTCGAAAGGGATGGGTGCGCCGATCGGGTCCCTGCTCGCCGGTGATGCGGACTTCATTCGCGAGGTCCGACGATTGAAGATTTTGTTCGGCGCGGCCTGGCGGCAGGCAGGCATCATGGCGGCGGCCGGGCTGGTCGCCCTGGACGAGGGACATGAGCGGCTGATCTCCGACCACGAGAACGCCCGACGGCTGGCGGCCGGTGTCGCCGAGATTCTTCCGGGCTCGGTCGATCCGTCGGCGGTCCCGACCAATATCGTTTTCGTCGACGTCACCGGCACCGGTCGGACACCGTGGCAGTGGGCCGAGTGTCTCGCTTCGGTTGGTGTCCTGGTAACCGCGGTGCCCGGCCGGGTGCGGATGCTCACCCATCGCGATATCGGTCCGGCGGATATCGAC
Source organism: Nocardia sp. NPDC004568 (assembly GCF_040609955.1). Lineage (NCBI taxonomy): Bacteria > Bacillati > Actinomycetota > Actinomycetes > Mycobacteriales > Nocardiaceae > Nocardia > Nocardia sp. NPDC004568. Next base: position 63,561 of record NZ_JBEXLL010000019.1, on the reverse strand, counting down.
GCGGTGATCGCCGCATGGAAACGCATCGAATCCGCATCCGTGACAGAGCCGGAAAAGACCTGTCCGCCGCACGCCGGCGATTGCGGAGGGGGCGGACGAAGATCGCGAGTCGCCGAGGGACCTATATCGCCCAGCGCGGCCGCCGCGACCGCGGATCGTTCATCGGGCATATCCGTCAGCCGTTCGGCCACGCCGGGCGGCCGCGGCAATTACACCAGCTCCGGTCTCGCTGGCGGTAGCCTCCGTGCGGTCGGCAACACGACCGACTCGGCGTCGTCGGACCCACGCGGTCACTGGCGGCATCGATATTGACGATTCGCCGAAGAGATGGGTACAGGGCGCCGCATATCGCCGGATCGGCCAGGACTACCCGTGCCTCAATTCCGTCACAGTGACACACATTGTCGCTGGTCGGCGAGAAGCAGGGCTCGGTTCAGGGCGTGGGTGGCCGGACAGTGGGAAAGATGACCACCGGGCTACGTCTGATTGACCCGAGGGCGAGCCATCCGGTGGGTATCGGCCGGGTGCCGTTGCGCCAGTTCGCGCACGCCATCGATGCGTTTCCGTGTTACCTCGGCTTCCTATGGCTCCTGTTCGACGAACGGCGCCGCACTTTCGCCGACATCGTGACGCATACGGTGGTGGTGCGGGCTGGTGGAGACCGGCCGGTGGCGTCCGTCGAGACCGAAGGTGGATTCCATGGTGTTCTCCCCCGACGGGCGCCATGCTTATGTTTCGGAAGAAGTCGATATCGTCGCCGGCGGCGATCCCGCAGTGGCAGTGATCGACACCATGGAGGCATTGGTGACGCGGATCACAGAGCCATCGGACGTCGTTCACCTTTCTCCGCTCGCCCTTCGCCGGGAGGGCGCCGCCTGCACGCAGGGGCGCAAGATCAACTGTTGTTGATCGATGAAGAATCTCGGCAGGTCTCCGAGACTATAGATTTCCCGCTTCGTAGCAGGCGCTTTGCTGGCATCGACAGGCGGCCGACGGATCTATCATACTGACAAGAACTATGTCTCGATGTACGACACGGTGACGCGCCGACAGATCGTTGCACATGTCGAACTGGGTTCGGCCGACGAAATGATCAGCGATGTAATCCTCACCGCCGACGGTCGCCGGCTCTACGTCGCGCTGGACGACTTCTTGATGGAGGCGGGCGCGATCGTGGTGCTGGATGCCTCCGCCTTGGCCGAGGTACAGCGACTGCCCGGCGCATCGGACACGACCTTCCTCGTCGAAGCTCCGGACGGTCGATATGTGTATTCGGTACGGCGGGACCACCCCCGTTTCGGTGTGCAGGCATTCGATACCGCGAACGGCTCTCGGACCCAGCTGCTGGATGTGGAGGGAGAGGTCCGTGGAATGGCTGTTTCATCGAGTGGGTGGTTTCCTCTTCGTCCTGCGCGAGGACTGCTCGGCCCCGACAGTTCTCGCGGGTTGATCACGGTATTCGATACACAGAGTCGAACCGTGGCCGAGCAGATCGAGGTCGAGTTCGCCGCCGGTATCCTCGCGGTTTCTCCGGATGGTCGGCAGTTACATGTGGCATCGGGTATCTACACCTATGACCGCGGCTGGTTCACCACCTTCGATATCGGCAAGTACAAGTAGCGGGTAACTGGACTCGTCGATGGAGTCGGGCCGGTGACGGCGCATCCGGGCGAGCGGACGAACGCGGTCAGCGAAGCGCGTTTGCTCGGGCGGTGTGGTCGCTGATGTGGTGGCTGTGGAGTGGGCGGGCCTCCGGATGGGTGGTGCTGGAAGCTGGTTCCGACGTCGACGGCACCTTCCCGGCGCTCGCGGGTCGCCGACGAGATCGAACGCGGGTGCTGCGCTGTCCGTGCGGTAGTCCCTGGGGGTCGTGGTAGGGCTCGGGAAGCCGTGACTCGGGTTTTTTCGGACTGCTCGCTGGAGCTCTGCACATGTGACAGTGGATATCGCGGCTGCGCCTTCTCGCGGTCGGCTCCCGGATTCTAGTCGGAACCGCTATCGCATGAAGAGCCTCGTGCGGATGGAGACAAAGAGTGCCCCGTGATCAGGATTCACGATGAGGACAACCGTGGTGGGTCTCGCCGAAGACGAACTGGCCGCCGAGGAAGCGGGGAACGTCACCTTGCCGAGCAACACCGAGTAAATGCCTGCGGCCCTCTGATTGGCGTACCTGGCGACATCAGAGTGGACGCCGCGTCATGCACGCCGAGAGTAATTTTCGAGACACCAGGGTTTCGAGAGAAGGTTGAGATCGGTCGCCTGACATGTCGGCGAGATTCGGGAGGTTCTGGCAGCCGTACGCAACGGACTGGTCGGTACCACCGCTGAATCGTTGTCGTGCAACGCAAGCCGGGCATTGCCGGATTCTCGCGCCGCTGTCACACTGGGAGACATAGCATTCCGTAAACGCGATCAATTCGACACCGCTTCCGCGCTTCTGCGTCCTACGGATTGATCGCACGATCACCAACTCGAGCGATATACAGAAACAGGTGTTTCGTTTTGCTGTCGAACAATTCAATTCTAGATCGTTTGGAGAGGGTCGTGGCGGCTACACCGGAAAAGGTGGCAGTGGTCGAGGGCGATCGAGTGATCACGTATCGGAAGCTCAACGAGGTCAGCGGGCGGATTGCTGATGACCTGAGTTGTCGTGGCATAGGCCGGGGCACCGTTGTGCCGGTGCTCGCGCACCGGTCGATCGAACTGGTGGTCGCGTTGCTTGCCGTCGTCAAGACCGGCGCCGCTTACGCGCCGGTCGATCTGCGGGATCCCGTGAATCGCCTGCGTCGCGTTGTTCGCCAGTGCGGTTCCTCGACGATTCTTACGACCGACGCGGGGCCGGTAGAATTCGGAGGAGTGCGGACGATTTCCCTCGGCGATCTGTTCGGTGACGATCTCATTGCCGACAATGCGCTGGACCGGCTGGACGCCGACCATCCGGTGTACGTCATCTTCACTTCGGGGACCACCGGGACACCGAAGGGTGTTGTTATCGAACATTATTCGCTGCAAGAGCTGCTCGCCTGGCACAACCGGAAATTCGGCGTCGGACCCGATAGCATCACTACGCTGATCAGCAGTGTGGGATTCGACGTCCTCCAGTGGGAGATGTGGTCGAGCCTGACCGCCGGCGCAACAATGCATATCGTCCCGGAAACTGTCCGGACCGATCCCGGCGCCCTTCTCGAATTCATCGCCGGCCGCGCCGTCACACATGCTTACGTACCTTCGGTACTCGTGCCGGATGTGGTGGCTGCCGAACGGCAACTGAAATCGGCGCTGCGGTACCTGTTCTGCGCCGGCGAGAAGCTGAGTCCGGTCGCCACCGATCACCTCCCCTACACATTGGTGGATTATTATGGCCCGACGGAGGCCACGATCTTCGCGACCTACCGGGCAGTCGAACCCGGCAGTGAAAAACGGCCGCCGTCGATCGGAACCCCCGTGGCCGGCGTCGAGGCTTTCATTCTCGATGAGAACCTCCAGGAGGTCGGTGGCGACCGAGTGGGTGAACTCTGTCTCGCCGGACGCTCGCTGGCTCGCGGGTACCTCGGTGACCCGGATCTGACCTCGGAGCGGTTCCCCTGGTCGATCCGATTGCGCCGACGCTTGTACCGCACCGGTGATATGGCGCGCTGGCTCCCGGACGGCACCATCCAGTTCCTGGCCAGAAAGGACGATCAGGTAAAGATCCGCGGTTTTCGGATCGAACTCGGTGATGTCGAGACGGCCCTGCTGGAAAACCGCCTGGTCAAACACGCGATCGTACTGGTCGACGACGAACAGCAGTTACCGGGAAGCAAGCGGCTGGTGGCGTGGATAGTGCCCCGCGAGGAACACGCCGCACCAGCCGATCTCATCGCCTCGCTGCGCGCCCACCTGCGTCACGAACTACCCGACTACATGTTGCCGAGCATCTACCGTTGCGTGGCGGAGCTGCCGTCGACCGCCAACGGAAAAGTGGATCGCACCGCGCTCCGGTCACTGCTCGCCGAGGAGCGCACCCGCCCGATCGATGCGGAGGAATTCGGGGGGGAGTACGAGCAGGTGATCGCAGAAGCCTGGCGTTCCGCATTGGGTCACAGTCGTTTCGGCGCCTGCGACGACTTCTTCGAGGTCGGGGGACACTCCCTGCTCATCACCGGCCTGATCGAACAGATCGGCCGACGGGTGGAAGGCAGGGTGTACGTCTGGGACTTCTACGGCAACCGCACCGTCCGTGGCCTCGCCGACGTGCTCCGCGACCGCCGCGGACAACAACCTTCGAACTTCGAAGGCGAGCCGCTGCGGGAACTGCAGGCCGATATTCGACTTCCCGACGGTGTCGACTTCTCCACCGGTTACCGGACCAGCCAATTGACCGAACCTCGGCACATCCTGCTCACGGGCGCAACCGGCTTCTTCGGCGTGCACCTGCTGGAGCGCCTCCTCGTCACCACGCAAGCGCGTATCCACTGCCCCATCCGCAGCACCGACCCGGCATTGGCTTCCGAACGACTACGTCAAGTCGTCGACCGCTACGAACTCGAAATCGACGAAGCAGGCTGGGAGCGGATCGAGGCGTATCCGGCCGACCTCGCCGAGCCCTGCCTGGGAATGGATCCCACTGTCTACGCCACCCTGGTGGAGACGGTCGATGCCATCTTCCATTCAGCGAGCGCGGTGAACTTCAATCAGCCGTATTCGTACATGCGACGCGATAATGTCGAGGGGCTGTGGCAACTGATCCGGTTCGCGTCCCATGACCATGTCAAGCCGTTGATGTTGATCTCGTCGATCTCCGTGTACAGCTGGGGCCACCTGTTCACCGGCAAGACGAAGATGTACGAGGCCGACGATATCGATCAGAACCTAGCGGCGGTCACCACCGACCTCGGTTACATCCGGAGCAAATGGGTTATGGAGAAAGTGGCCGGCCTTGCTCAGGAACACGGGCTACCTGTGATGAAATTCCGTCTGGGATATGCGACATGCGACAGCAGGACGGGTCATAGTGCGAACTATCAATGGTGGGCACGACTGGTAAAGACCTGTATCGCCCTCGGTGCGGTGCCTGATCTCCACAACCTTCGTGAAGGTTTGACAACCGTCGACTACCTCGCTGATGCCGTCTGTGCTGTCTCTCGTCAACCGGACGCACTCGGAAAAAACTTCAATGTCGTCTCGCCGGAGGGCGCCGTCGTCACACTGCGAGAATTCTTCGCACTACTGTCCAATTATTTCGGATACGAGTTCGAAACGATCCCTTTTCGGCAATGGGTTCAGAAATGGGAGAAGGACGACCATGCTCCACTGTTTCCATTGCTGAGCATGTTCAAAAACCAGATTTTCCAAGGGAAATCGACGATCGAATTATACCAGGACACATATTTGTGGGATTGCAGCAACCTGCACCACCACCTGAAGGGGACAGGGATATACGAACCCCGATTCACCGAGGCGGTATTGTCGCGATACCTCCGCCGTGTACTCGCCGATCCCTATATCCCGGAGGAGCCAGCGGCGCGGATTGCCACGTGATCAGCCGACACCTCGCGCCCATGCAGTTCGTTGTCGTACCGTGCACCAGATGTTTCCTCGCTGATAGCTCCAGTGTATCTGCGCGGCCGGCGATCCGACCTGTAGCGGTATCCGAAACCCAGCGAGGACGGTGCCCAGCGCCCAACGGCATCGACGCCCGCCGCGCCACCTCGACGCCCGGCGCGAATGAACTCGCCGTTCCCCGTCGCCGAAGCCGCCCAGTGGTGAGGATTTCGTGAGCATCTGCTTCGGCAAGGCTATGTGCCGAGTCGTCGAAATTTTGAAGAGCAATGTCGAGAGGGTGACCGACGATATCGCGAACCGCCGATACAGGGAGGAGGTCGCTCGCCCTGCGCTGCGGGGGATCGACCACGAAATCGGTGTGGACAAGCAATGCCGGCGCGACATAGAGCAGGCGGATTCGGGCCGAAAGACCTGGTCGACCGTGCTGCCGGATACATCCCAACAGGCAGGTCGTGGGCTTTTCGGTCCTCGGCTGGTTGCGACCGCTCATCATGACGGCGTGGCCGACGGCCCGATCGACACCACAATCCACAGGCTCGAATCAGCGCTCGGCATACACACCGATGCTGAGCGGGCTTTGGAGGCCAAACTGTTCATCGACCGCAAGTTTCTGGACATCGCCTTCGTCTCCGGCCAGCCACGACCCGAAACCCTGTTCGGAAAGGCCGAGTGGGCGGGACACCTCGAAGCTCGGCGTGCCGCTCGGGAGCACGGCCGCCGACCATTGACCGTCGAATTCATGCAAGACCTGCACAAACGATTCCAGTTGCATACCGACAACCCGGAATCAGGTGGTGTACTCACCGACGGGCGCGGCCGGGGTTGGGGCGGGCTGGCCAGGCCGCTCGCCGCGGACGAGATCGCTGCGATCGATGGCAATCCGTTACTCTCCTACGTTCCACCCCCCTTCAAGGCAGGGGAATTCGGACTCGTGATGGAACCGAAGCATGCGGGTCGTGAGGGAGCCCGTTGGTACCGTGAACTGGATCGACCTCTGACTGACTCGGAGAAGGCGGCAATCGACCGTGATCCACTGTCGTGGTTCGTGCCCGGCCCGATAATGCAGGAACACGGTGTTCTGCTTTATCCGAGATTCCATGACTTTCGCGCTGAGCTACAGTCGGTCGCCGACTGGTACAACGACGCAACGAGCATGCCGGGTTACGACTCCTACAGCGTCGCCGCAGAATTGCAGCGACGTGTCGTCACCATCCATCCATGGCTGATGGGGGACAGCGGCCGATGGTCTCGGCAACTCATGAATTGGTCACTGGAGCGAGACGGCCTGAAACCTGCTGCACTCGCGGAATTCAACAAGGACCTCTACAGCTCTCTTCCCGACTACACGAGATGTGTCCGTGAAGGCAGTCACCGATACGGGGAGTGGGAGATCCGGGTTCGATCAAACCCGAGCGCTGATCCGGTGACGGCGTTCGGGCTGGAAGCCCTGAGGCAGCGTTATATCGGAATTGGCGGTGAGACTGCGCCTTTCACTCCGGGTGAGGTCTACGACGCGAACCGTTACGATCAACTGCTGGAGCAGCTCGACCGGTGACGCCGCGCGCTCGACCGGCATTGCACGGCGAACACCCTCACTGAACGGCGGCTGATGGCTATTCGATCATCATTGTGCCCGCGGTTCCGCTCGGCGAAGTCCATTGGTAGACAAGCAACGAGGCCACTGCCGAGTCGACCATCCGCTGTGGTGGGACGGCTTCGCATTCCTTCGCGGACGCTTTGCCGGGGCGCCGAGCGCCCGGGCCTTTTGTCTGTTCGTGGCGGGTCTCGTCTTTTCGGTACTTCATGCTCGCCCTGGTCGACGTAGCGTTCCTGACGCCTGGTCGGGCTGTGGCGCGTGAGCGCCGCGGTCGGTCCGTGGCGCTGTGTTCATTGGCGGGGCCGAGATCGAGGATGACCCAGGGAGCGCCCCGTAGTTGGGCAGCGAGCCACCGGTGGGCTGCGGAAGGTGCCGGTTTGCCGGTGGGCCGGGACCGGTCGGCTGATCGTGTGGAATCCTTCTATGCTTGGACGATGCATCTGGAGCTGGTGGCGATCGTGGTCGAGGAGTACGACCCGGCGATCGATTTCTTTGTCGCGGTAGTGGGCTTCGAGCTGGTAGAGGACGTGCCGTCACTGACCAACGACGGTAGGCCCAAGCGGTGGGTAATTGTTCGTCCGCCAGGTGCGCAAACCGGTTTCCTACTGGCGCGCGCGGACGGTGAGCGGCAAGCAGGCGTAGTCGGTGATCAGTTTGCTGGTCGCGTGGGGTTCTTTCTGCGGGTCGATGACTTTCGGTCGGAATATTCTCGGCTGAGGGCAGCAGGCGTCGAGTTCGTGACGCAACCGCGGTGTGAGCCGTATGGCTGGGTCGCGGTCTTCTTGGACATTGCCGGCAATCGGTGGGATCTGCTGGGGCCCGCAGAGCCGGGGTGCGAGCGTGAATCGTGAGCGGGTCGTTCGAGCGCGGATGAAGTCAGTCCGCGCACCACGATGGGCAGCGAAGTACGGCGTAAGAGGCCGACAGATCGACTGCGACCGATACTCCGATGACTCGTCCAGCCACCTATGCATTATCTTTCCCCTATCGCTGGAGGGCGACATCGACGGGGTGGCCTACGCGAGGCGTTCTGCGATCCCGCCGTCGGCGTCGGCGCAGCCGATCCGTGTTTTGATGACGTGGCGGGAGTGCCACCGCCCCTTCGGCAGCGGCCGGTTCCTGTCGCTCAAAGCCTCCGAGTCGCCTCTGTAGCAGCAGCGCTCAGCACGGTCGTCGCGATATCGAGAACGCGGCGAGTACAGGACGTCGAGCCCCAGAGCGTACGAATGCACCGACAGCGCAGATCGACTGCCGCTGGCAGCTCTCAACCGGTCCGGCATCACCGGCTACTCGGATTCGATCTGCTGCCGCGAATCCCACAGATCATCCAGAGCAAGCTGTGTCGCCCCGCCGCCCGTCCGGTGCCTGTGATCATCGGGAGACTCCGGAGTAGCGGCCGCGGTGGAGTCCGGATGAGTGATCACTGTGGGTGAGGTCCAGATGAGTTGCCCCGCGGCGAGCGCGCCGGCCTGGTACGGCGGCAGGTCCTCACCTTCGGCGACCACTTCGATCTGATCGCCGTGGCTCCCGACATCGAAAGCGCCGTACCTGCGGGATACGTCGCTGCCCGGAGCGCACTCTGCGATGTAGACGACGGTCGGCGGGTTTTTCGCTGCCGCGTTCGCCGGTGTCCGCCACGCTTTACGCAGTCTGATCACCGCCAGGTGGTCGCGGCGAACCATATCGAGCAGCAGCCGCTCCGCCATGGAGTCCTCGGCGTCGAGAGGCTCGAATCGGTACTCCGGCATCCGATCGGTCTCCCGCCACCGTGTGAGCTTGCGGATCCGGGAGCCACCCGGGCACGCCCGCGCCTCCGGTAGCAACGCGATTTCCTCTTCCCGCAACGGGATCGCGTGCGCGGCACAGTAGCCGAGAAGGTTGATTTCCAGCTCCCACAGCTCAGTCGCGGCAAGATCGTGCCGTCGATGATCGAGCTGTCCGTCGGGGAGCCGCCCGGCGAGCAAACGCAGCAGGTGATTCAGGTCCGCGATGTCATTACGCATGTCGCGATGGTGAAGTTTCGTACTGTCGACCGGATGCGGCCCGAGACTTCTTCGACACCACACCCCGCAGCCGCACCGGCCCGCAGAGCGTTCTCACCACAGTCACCTCCGCTGACGAGCAGGATATCGACAACATCGAGCCGTTCGACAATATTACCGAGCGGCCTGGTCCATCGCGACCGCCGTGATCAGAAGTGGCATTGCGATATCGCGTTGAGCTGCTGAAAGCGCCGCGTGGATGGGTAACGCGGTGTGCGGGGCTGGTCTCCATGCCGGCGGTGGCCTTCCGGTGTTCGGTCAACCGGATACCCGACGCGACCTTGTGCGATCCGGCCCACCGATCGGTGTCGTCGAGGCCGGCGATGTGGCCGGTGCCGTAGTTGCCTTTCAGGGGTCGTGACCAACCGGTCGCCGAAGGGCCGCCGTACCGGCGGAGAGCCGCCCCGGGCTCGGATCGTCGACCGAGTCGAATCCCGTCGAGCGACCGCGGTGCCACCGAGACCACCGCGGTTACCGAGCCGCGTGGGCCGCATCGGTGGCCGGATGCCCTACGCACATCGTATTTGGCAGGATCTTGCACCGTGAACGTGTCGGAAATTGTCTACGACGTCGTAGTCGTCACCCACCTGCTCGGAATGGCGGCGGTGGTCGGCGGATATGCCGCCGGTCGGCCCACTGTGAACGCCGTGATGGTCTGGGGTGCCCGGGCGCAGATCATCACCGGTGTGGTGCTGGTCGGTTTGGCGGAATCACTGACCACTCTGGACAAAGAGCTGAACATGGTGAAGATCGCCGTGAAGCTCGTGATCTCCGTGCTGGTGGCCGCCTTCGCCGAAATGGGCCGGGCCGACGCCAAACGCGGTAAGGATCCCGCGTGGATGCCGGATGCGGCGGGTGGCCTGGCGATCGTCAATGTGCTGATCGCTGTGCTCTGGACCTGATCCGGGCGGCCGATGCCGATGCCGGGTACCGGCATCGGCCGCGCGGTCGCGATTCGAACAGCGTCTGGCCGATGTACTCGTCGGCATCGCGGTCTCCGGGCGGCACGGCGAAAACCGCCGAGCCGATCGGCGTGGTCCAGACGTTCAGTGCGTCGGACTCGGCCAGCCGCTACTGGACCGGCAGGAACTGGGCCGACACATCGCGCTGGTAGGCGGTGAAGAGCAGGCCCGAGTTCGAGGTGGGTGCCGTGGAACGGTTCGGTCGCGGGGGCTTCGGTACCGGATTCGCCTGCCTTGGGTCGCATGAACGTTGTTCCGCCCCTGTCGGTGGCGACTTCGTGCAATTCGCCGGTGGCGGAAACCGGGCTGCTCGCCGCGACGACGGTGATCTCCCGGTCGCCGGCATTGTGCAGTTTACCGAAGGCGGCCGACATTCCGCCGTCGGCGGCCTTGGCCCCTTGGTCGCTGATCGTCACCGACTCCGCGGCGGTGATCGGGTCGTCGCTCGCGGAGGAGCGCTGGTGCCCCGGGCCCGCGGCGAGCGCGCATCCGGCGAACAGCAGGGCGGTCGATGAACATCCGAGAGCGCCCATCCCGCCACCGGCGGCGTGGGCGGCGATACTCACCGCCCACGCCAGGACGCCCACGAACGCTCCGCGCAGGTGTCCGGGGGTCGGTCCGGAGGCTGGCACGCGTCGATACTACACCTGGTCGTAGATCCTCGGCCGGGGAGAAGCGCAGTGCCGGTGCGGAATCCGGCCGCCGACGCCCGGAGTATACGGAGGACCCCGGGTATCACCGCGATACCCGGGGTCCGGCCGAGCTCCAACCGCTCAGCTCTGCAGCGCGGGTTCCCGGCGGGCGGATGCGCCGGACTCCGACTCACCGACGCGCTCCGGCTCGTCTCCGGAGCCCATCGGGTCGAGGTCGGAATTGATATCGATCGTGCGGCGCAGCGCGCGGTTCGGCAACAGCGTGGTCGCCAGGAGGGCGACCGCCGCGGCGATCGCGGCGATCAGGAAGATCCGGCCGGTCGCGTCGCCGTAGGAGGCGCGCACGACAGCGGCGATGGGTGCGGGCAGGCTGTCCAGATCCAGGTTGCTGCCGCCACCCGAGAAAGTCTGGATACCCAGCCGGGCGAACCCCTGGGCCGACAGCTCGCCGACGCGGGTCGCCAGCACCGAGCCCAGCACCGAGACCCCGATGGCGCCGCCGAAGGTGCGGAAGAAGGCGACGTTGCCGGAGGCCGCGCCGATATCGTGCACGCTCACCGTGTTCTGCACGGCCAGCACCAGGTTCTGCATCATCATGCCGACGCCCAGACCCACCACCGCGATGAACATGCCGACCAGCCAGAGGTTGGTTTCGTGGTCGAGTGAGGAGAGCAGGGCGAAACCGAACACCAAGAGGGTGGCGCCGCCGACGACGAACCCCTTCCACTTACCGAACCGGGTGATCAGCTGACCCGAGACCACCGAGGCGACGAGCATACCCGCGACCATCGGAATGGTCAGGATGCCGGCGATCGTCGGCGAGTAGCCGCGCGAGGTCTGGAAGTACTGGCCGAGGAAGGTGGTCGCGCCGAACATGCCGATACCCACCGCGACGGACGCGATTATGGCCAGGCCGGTGGTGCGTTCGGTGACGATCCGCAGCGGCACGATCGGCGACTCGGCGCGTGCCTCCACCCAGACGGTCGCCGCGAGCAGTGCCACCCCCGCCACCACGTACAGCAGGGATTCCCGGGAGAACCATTCGTAGTAGCCGGCCTTCCCCGCGAAGGAGACCCAGATCAGCAGGACCGAGACGCCGGCGGTCATCAGCACGGCACCGAGCCAGTCGATGGACACGTCCGCCTTGCGCTCGGTGGGCAGCCGCAGCGTGCGCTGTAGCAGGAACAACGCGACCAGTGCGAGCGGTACGCAGACGAAGAAGCACCAGCGCCAGCCGAGCGGGCTGTCCACGATGACGCCGCCGAGGATGGGTCCGCCCGACATGGACACGGCCATCACCGCGCCCATATAACCGGAGTACCGGCCGCGTTCACGCGGTGCGACGATACTGCCGATGATGGCGACGACGAGTGCGGTCAGACCGCCCATGCCGATGCCCTGGACGACGCGTGCGGTCAGCAACAGTGTCACATCGTGAGCGAAACCCGCGAGGACCGAACCCGCCACGAAGATGACGATGGCCGTCTGGACCAGGATCTTCTTGTTGAAGAGGTCGGCGAGTTTGCCCCAGATGGGGGTGGAGGCCGCGTTGGCCAGCAGCGCGGTGGTGATCACCCATGTGTAAGCGGTCTGTGAGGCCTGTAGATCGCCGATGATCGTGGGCAGTGCGGTCGCCACGATCGTGGTGCTGAGCAGCGCGGTGAAGAGTGCGGCCAGAACCCGGTGAGCGATTCGAGAACCTCACGGTGGCTCATCGCGTGGGGGTCTCGCCGCGTCACCGCCTCGACTGGACTAGACATCTATCTCCTGACTTTCTTTCGATTCCGGCTCGTGTTCTTCGGTGACGCTGCGCTGCATGTCCGCGGACGATGAGCGGTGCGGATGTTTCCGGTTGTCGGTCGCCGCGTGGCGACTGTCCCGGGCGATGAGTCGGCTCCGGAGTGCGTGCAAGGTCTGGTGGGCGTGTTCGGCGTCGTCCACGGTCCAGTCGGCCAGGACCTCCTGCAGCCCCCGGACCCGCGATTCGCGGATCCGGGCGAGGAGTTCGTGGCCCGCGGGGGAGGCCTCGACGCGGATGGCGCGCCCGTCGCTGGGATCGGTATTGCGCAGGACATAACCGTCGGCGACCAGTTCGGTGATGTGGCGGCTCATGGCCGAGGCGCTGATACCGATATGCGTGGCCAGGTCGACCTGCCGGCACGGACCGGCCGACTCCAGATTGACCAGGACGCTGATCCCACCCGGCAGCAGCCGGCCCTCCTCGGGTTGGGCGAGGGACCGGCGCAGCGCTCGACTGATGAGAAACAGTTCGTCGAGGATGCCCTGTGCGGTGTCGGGGGGAACTCCCATGCGTACTCCATGCCCTGATTAGTTGCTTGCGCTAATCAACTATAAGTTTGTTGCTTGCGCTGATCAACAAATGTGACGTGTGCGTATGACCACATCGGGCCGGGAAAGCACGCGCGGCCGGGCAGCGCGCCGTATCCGGTTCCGCCGAGATTCGCCGCACGGTCGACCACCACCGTCGGCGCTCGGTGATCAGGGGTCGGCGGGGGAGGCACCGGATGCCGAAGCGACTCCGCCCAAAACGCAGATCACCGCGTGGTCGGCGGGGTTGCCCCCGGCCGAGCACGCGGCGTTCCGGAAACTGTGTGGTCCGGCACCCTAAGGAGCCGACGCTTCGATCTATCGCACGAATTCACCGGCACGGTCGGCGAGATCCAGCAGTGGTTGCGGAACGATGCCGAAGATCAACGTGGTGAGGGCCGCGACGCCCGCCACCGTGGTCGCGGCGGGCGGGCCGACGACCTCGGGCGGGTCGGCCGGCGGATCGGTGAAGAACATCAACACGATCACCCGGATGTAGAAGAACGCGGCGACCGCGCTGGCCAGCACGCCGACGATCACCAGTAGACCGGCGTCGCTACCGGCCGCGGCCTGGAAGACCGCGAATTTCGCGACGAATCCCGCGGTGATCGGGATACCGGCGAACGACAGCAGCAGGAGCGCGAACATGGTGGCGAGCCACGGGGCGCGGCGACCGAGCCCGGCCCAGCGCGACAACGCCGTCGCCTCCGTCCCGTCGGTTTCGCGCACCATGCTCACGATCGCGAAGGCGCCCAGGGTGCCCAGCCCGTAGACGAACAGATAGAACAGGGTCGCGGCGATCCCGCGGTCGTCGGCGGCGACCAGGGCGGTGAGCAGAAACCCCGTATGGGCGATGGACGAATAGGCGAGCATCCGTTTCATATCGGTCTGCGTGATCGCCAGGATCGCGCCGACCACCATGGTGGCCACCGCGACGGCGGCCAGCACCGGCCGCCAGTCGTCGGCCATATCGGCGACACCCACCGACAGCACACGCAGCAGGGCACCCAGCGCGGCGATCTTGGTCGCCGCCGCCATGAACGCGGTGATCGGCGTGGGGGCGCCCTGGTACACATCGGGCACCCAGGCCTGGAACGGCACCGCACCGACCTTGAAGAGCAAACCCACGGCCAGCATGGCGACGCCCAGCAGCGCCAGAGTGGGCGTGCCGGTCTCGGCGGCGAGCGCGTCGGCGATTCCGGCGAGGCGAACCGTGCCGGTCTGGCCGTAGAGCAGGGCGACCCCGTACAGGAAGAACGCCGAGGAGAACGCGCCCAGCAGGAAGTACTTCAGCGCCGCCTCCTGGGAGAGCAGTCGGCGCCGCCGGGCCAGACCGCACAGCAGGTACAGCGGCAGGGAGAGAACCTCCAGCGCGACGAACATGGTGAGCAGATCGTTGGCCGCGGGGAACAGCAGCAGGCCGCCCAGGGCCAGGAGCAGGAGCGGGAAGACCTCGGTGGGCGTGATACCCGCGGTCGCGGCCGACCGTTCGGCTCCGCTGCCCGGGACGGCGGAGGCCTGCGGAGTGAACGCGTCCATGCCGTAGTCGGCGGTCGCGGCAGCGCGGCTCCAGGTCCCCGGACCGGAGCGCGGCCGGGGCAGCGGCCCGCGTTCGGCGACGAACAGCACCGACAGAATGCCCACGATCAGCAGCGTGCCCTGGAGGAACAGGGTGACCCCGTCGACCGCGACCGCGCCGATTGCGGCCGTCGTCGCGGTCCCCGACAGCAGCAGGACGGCGATCAGCGCGGCCACCAGGGCCGCCAGGGTCAGTACCAGCTGCGCGGGATACCGCCACGGGCGCGGGAAGAACGCGTCCACCAGCACGCCCAGGACGGCCGCGCCGAACACGATGAGGATCGGCGCCAGCACGTGGTATTCGATACTCGGCGCCGGTACGGTCGCGGCCAGGACCGCGCCGGCGGACAACTCAGCGCTCATGATGCACACCTCCGGGGTTCGCCGCCTCCGGCCGGGCCGGGACCGGCGGTGCGGGATCGACACTGCCGACCGTGGTGAGGGTCCGGTTCACCGCCGGGTCGATGAAATCCAGTACCGGCTTCGGATAGACGCCGAAGAAGATCAGGGCACCGAGCAGCGGCACCACGACCACGAGTTCGCGCGGCACCAGATCGCGGATCCGTTCACTGCCCTCGCGAACCGGGCCCGTCATCATCCGCTGGTACAGCCACAGCACATAGATCGCCGCCAGGACCAGTGCCGCGGCCGCGATCACGGCGGCCACCTGGTACCTGCTGAATGTGCCGATCAAGACGAGGAATTCGCTGATGAACGGGGCGAGTCCGGGTAGGGAGAGGGTGGCCAGCCCGGCGATGAAGAACGTGCCGGCCAGCACCGGCGCCACCTTCTGTACGCCTCCGTAGTCGGCGATGAGCCGGCTGCCGCGCCGCGACACCAGGAAACCGGCCACCAGGAACAGTGCCGCCGTGGACAGGCCGTGATTCACCATGTACAGGGTCGCGCCGGTCTGGGCCTGACTGGTCATGGCGAAGATACCGAGCACGATGAAACCGAAGTGCGAGATGGAGGTGTAGGCGATCAGGCGCATGACATCGGTCTGGCCGATGGCCAGCAGCGCGCCGTAGAGGATGCCGATCACGGCCAGCGTGATCACCAGGGGCGCGTACGTGTCCACCGCGGCGGGGAACAGCAGCAGGCAGTAGCGCAGCATGCCGAAGGTGCCGACCTTGTCGACCACCGCCATCATGAGCACCGCGCTCGCCGGGGTCGCGGAGACGGCCGCGTCCGGCAGCCAGGTGTGCAACGGCCACAGCGGCGCCTTGACGGCGAACGCGAACATGAAACCGAGGAACAGGGCGTTGAGCACCGCCGGCCCGGCGCCGAGCTGTCCGGAATTGGCGGCCGCGACCACCGTGCGCAGGTCGAAGGTGCCGGCGCCGCCGGAGCCGAGATCCTGCTGGACGGTGAGCACGTAGAGGCCGATCACCGCGGCGAGCATGATCAGGCCGCCGAAGAGGTTGTAGAGCAGGAACTTCACCGCGGCGCGGGAGCGCTGCTGCCGGACCTGGGCGTCGTCGGTGCGTGGCCCGAAACCGCCGATGAGGAAGTACATCGGGATCAGCATGGCCTCGAAGAACACATAGAACAGCAGGATGTCCAGGGACAGGAAGGACACCAGCACCATCGCTTCCACCAGGAGAGTGAGCGCGATATAGGTGTGCGCGACCCGCTTCCCGGTGCCGACCTCGCGGTCGTCGTGCCAGCCGGCGATGACGAGCAGTGGGACCAGCCCCGCGGTGAGCAGCACCAGGACCAGCGCGATCCCGTCCACGCCGAGGGTATAGCCGGCGCCGAACGCCGGTATCCAGGTGTGGGATTCGACGAACTGGAACTGCTCGCCGCCGGGTTGGAAGGCCGCTGCCACCCCCAGCGCCACACCGAAGGTGGCCACGGTGAACAACAGGCCGACCCAGCGGGCCAGTAGTCGCTGCGCGGCCGGCAGCAGGAGTACGACCGCCGCGCCCACCAGGGGCAACAGCCAGAGCACGGACAACCAGGGCACGGCGCTCACCAGATCCTCACGGCCAGCAGGGCGGCGGCCACCAGGGCCGCGCCGGTGAACATGGACAGGGCATACGAACGGACGAAACCGGTCTGGATCCGGCGGGCCCGCGCGGACAGACCGCCGATGACCGCGGCGGTGCCGTTGACGAGACCGTCGATCCCGCGGTTGTCGAGGAAGACCAGGGCGCGGGTGAGGTGCCGGCCGGGCCGCATGAAGGCGGCCTCGTTGACGGCGTCGCCGTAGAGGTCGCGCCGCGCGGCGACGGTCAGCGCGGTCACCTCCTGCGGTGCGCTGTCGGGTACCGCGCCGCGCCCGTACTGCCGGTAGGCGACCCCGACACCCACCGCGACCACCGCGAGGGCGAGCCCGGTGATCACCGGGACCGGCAGGATCGGTTCCCCGTGGTGCTCGCCGACGACCGGTGCCAGCCAGTTCTGCAACGAGGACCCCCAGACGAACACCGCTCCGGCGCCGAGGGATCCGAGTGCCAGCAGAATCATCGGGCCCGTCATCACGGCCGGGGCTTCGTGCGGGTGGGTATCGGGTTTCCAACGGCGTTCGCCGAAGAAGGTCAGCAGCATCACCCGCGTCATGTAGAAGGCGGTGAGTCCCACGCCGAGCAGGGTGACGGTGCCGAGGATCGGGGCGGCGGCTCCCTCGGCGGCGAAGGCCGCTTCGATGATGCGGTCCTTCGAGAAAAACCCGGCGAACGGCGGCACACCGATGATGGCGAGATATCCGAGACCGAAGGTGATGTAGGTGATCGGCAGCAGGGTCCGCAACCCGCCGTAGCGCCGCATATCGGTTTCGTCGTCCATGGCGTGCATGACCGAACCCGCCCCGAGGAACAGGCCCGCCTTGAAGAAACCGTGGGTCAGCAGATGCATGATGGCCACCGCGTAACCCGCCGGACCGAGGCCGACCGCCAGCACCATGTAGCCGATCTGACTCATGGTGGAGGCGGCCAGCGCCTTCTTGATGTCGTCCTTGGCGCAACCGATGATCGCGCCGAACAGCAGGGTCACGGCGCCGACCACCACCACCGCGGCCCGGGCGGTGGGCGCGAGATCGTAGAGCGGATTCGAGCGGGCGATCAGGTACACGCCCGCGGTGACCATGGTGGCGGCATGGATGAGCGCCGACACCGGGGTGGGGCCCTCCATCGCGTCCCCGAGCCACGATTGCAGTGGTACCTGGGCGGATTTACCGCAGGCGGCCAGCAGCAGGAACAGACCGACGGCGGTCAGTGTGGCGTCGCTCGCCCCGGGGGCGGCGGTGAACACCGCACCGAAATCGAGGGACCCGAAGGTGGCGAACATGATCATCATGGCGATCGCCAGGCCCATATCGCCGACCCGGTTGACCACGAACGCCTTCTTGGCTGCCGTGGCCGCCGTCGGTTTGTGGTACCAGAACCCGATCAGCAGATACGAGGCCAGCCCGACGCCCTCCCAGCCCAGATACAGCACCAGGTAGTTGTTCGCCAGCACCAGCAGCAGCATGGCCGCGAGGAAGAGGTTCAAGTAGGCGAAGAACCGGCGGCGGCCGGGATCGTGGCTCATGTATCCGACGGAGTAGATATGGATGAGCGAGCCGACGCCGGTGATGAGCAGGGCGAAACAGATGGACAGCTGGTCCAGCGCGAGCCCGAAGTCGACCTGGAGCCCGGCTATCGGGACCCAGCTGAACAGATCCAGCGCCACCGCGCGCTCGGCGCCGGAACGGCCGAGCATCGCGGCGAAGGCGATCACCGCCACCACGAAGGAGGCGAGTGCGGTCACGGTGGCGAGCAGATGACCCCATGCGTCGGAGCGACGCCCGGTGAGCAGCAGTACGGCGGCACCAGCCAGGGGCAGGGCGGGCAGCAGCCACAGCGTTGCGGTATCCACGTCAGTGTCCTTTCGACATGCTCGGGAGCGCTGCGTGATCACACTGCGCTACCGCCTCGGCGCGTGACCCGCGCACGTCAGAACTTCAGCAGGTTGGCGTCGTCGACCGAGGTCGAGCGGCGGGCGCGGAAGATGGTGACGATGATGGCCAGACCGACGACGACCTCGGCCGCGGCGACCACCATGGTGAAGAAGGCGAAGACCTGGCCGTCGAGATTCGCGTGCATCCGCGCGAAGGTGACGAATGCGAGATTGACCGCATTGAGCATGAGCTCGATGCACATGAAGACGATGATCGCGTTACGCCTCAGCAGCACGCCCGCCGCGCCGATGGTGAACAGTAGCGCGGAAAGGAACAGATAGTTCTCGGGATTCACCGGGTACCTTCCTCGTCGGCCGGGCGGGCGGTGCGGGCGTCGTCGGATCCGGTGACCGGCGCGGCACCGACCGAGAGCACCGCGGCATCGGTGAGCGCCTGCGTGCGGCGGTGCCGCAGAATGGTCGAGACCGAGAGCTCCTCGAAGGATCCGTCCGGTAGCCGCGCCGGGATGTCCACGGCGTTGTGCCGGGCGTAGACGCCGGGGGTGGGTAGCGGAGTGGGCCGGTGCCCGGCGTCGCGGAAGCGCCGGCGCGACAGTTCCCGCTGGCCGAGCTTCGGGCCGAAGGTCTCTCGGTGGGCCAGCAACATGGCACCGATGGTGGCGGCGATCAACAGCGCGCCGGTGAGTTCGAACGCCCAGACGTAGCGTACGAAGATCAGTTCGGCCAGGGCGCCGATCACGTCACGACCTGGGAAACCGGTAGCCGGGAATTCGATTCCGGAATTGCGGATACCGTGCGCGATGCCCGTGCACAGCAGCGCTCCGAAACCGACGCCGACCACCCCGGCGGCGATCCGCTGCCCGCGCAGCGTCTCCCGCAGCGATTCCGCCGAATCGACGCCGACCAGCATCAGGACGAACAGGAACAGCATCATGACCGCGCCGGTGTACACCACGATCTGCACGACTCCGAGGAACAGCGCGTCCTGGGCGATATAGAACACCGCGAGCGTGATCATGGTGGCCGCCAGGCAGATCGCCGAGTGCACGGCCTTGGCCGCGAAGACCATACCGAGCGCACCGAGCACCGCCAGCGGTGCGAGGATCCAGAACTGCACCGTCTCACCGGTTCCGGCGTCGGTCAGCGGGGCCGCGGCCAGCAGGGCCGATTCGGTGCCGATCATCGGTGACCTCCCGGCGTGGTATCGGCGGTGGGCCGCTGTGCCGCGGGGCCCACCCGGCCGAGGTAGTAGTCGGCCTCGGTGCTGCCCGGCCGCATCTCGTGTGGCGGGGCCTGCATCTCCGGGGCCAGCGGGGCGAGCAACCGGTCCTTCTCGTAGATGAGATCGGCGCGGTTGTCGTCGGTGAGTTCGTACTCGTTGGTCATCGTCAGCGCGCGGGTCGGGCACGCCTCGATGCACAGGCCGCAGCCTATACAGCGCAGATAGTTGATCTGGTACACCCGCCCGTAGCGCTCACCGGGAGAGAAACGCTCCTCGTCGGTGTTGTCTGCGCCCTCGACGTAGATCGCGTCGGCCGGGCAGGCCCAGGCGCACAGCTCGCAACCGATGCACTTCTCCAGGCCGTCGGGGTACCGGTTGAGCTGGTGGCGTCCGTGATAGCGCGGTGCGGTCGGGACCTTCTCCTCGGGATAGAACTCGGTATTGGGTTTCTTGAACATGGTGAGCGCGGTGACCGCGAAACCCGCCAGTGGTTCGAAAAGCCCGGGGGAGGAGGTGATGGTGGAGGTCCGCTCCGGCAGCGGCGGGGTCGGGAACCCCAGAAACACCTGGCTTCCGCCCGGCGCGCCCGGCAGGGCATTGCCCACCGGTAGATCGTCTTCGGGACCGAACTCCGGTGCGCGGGCCGGGGCGTTCCCGGCCCGGAGGAACAGGCCGATCAGGAGCCCGGTGAGCAGCAGGCCACCGATCACCAGAACCGGGGTGCGCACGGGGTACCCCTCGAGATCGAGAACCCGGGCGGTGGCCACCACCATCACCCAGGCCAACGAGGTCGGGATGAGCAGTTTCCAGCCCAGGCTCATGAACTGGTCGTAGCGCAGCCGCGGCAGGGTCCCGCGCAGCCAGATGAACACGAACAGGAACATCCAGACCTTGGCGGTGAACCACAGCAGCGGCCACCAGCCCGAATTCGCGCCCTCCCAGAGGTTGACGGGGAACGGGGCCCGCCAGCCGCCGAGGAACATGGTGGTCGCCAGCGCCGAGACCGTCGCCATGTTCACGTATTCGGCGAGCATGAACATCGCGAACTTCAGCGAGGAGTACTCGGTGTGGAACCCGCCGACGAGTTCGCCCTCGGCCTCGGGCAGGTCGAACGGCGCCCGATTGGTCTCGCCGACCATGGAGATGCAGTAGATGAGGAACGACGGCAGGAGGAGGAACACATACCAGGTGGGCTGCTGGGCGGCGACGATGCCGGAGGTCGCCATGGTGCCCCCGAGCAGGAACACAGCGGCGAAGCAGAGCGCCATGGCGATCTCGTAAGAGATCACCTGCGCGGTGGAGCGCAGGCCGCCCAGCAGCGGATAGGTGGAACCCGAGGCCCAGCCGGCCAGCACGATCCCGTACACGCCGATGGAGGTGATCGCCAGGATGTAGAGGACCCCGACGTGCAGGTCGGTGAGCTGCAAGGCGGTCCGGTGTCCGAGAACGGAGACCTGCGGCCCGAACGGGATGACGGCGAAAGCTAGGACGGCCGAGACAAGCGAGATGACCGGCGCGAGCACGAAGATGGGTTTGTCCACGATCGCGGGGACGATATCCTCCTTGAGCGCCATCTTCACCCCGTCGGCGGCCGTCTGCAGCAGCCCCTTGGGTCCGACCCGGTTGGGTCCGACCCGCATCTGCATCCAGGCCACGACCTTGCGTTCGATCAGCACCCCGAGCAGCACGGTCAGCAGCAGGAACACGAAAATGGCGACGGCTTTGGCGGCGACCAGCCACAGCGGGTCGTGACCGAAGAGGGACAGATCAGTCATGGTCGGATGCCTCCGTCCGTTGGTCGGCGCGCCGTAGGGTCACGACGTCGCCCGGTCGGGCGCCGAGATCGGTGTGGATCGAGCACCCGGGTGAGTTCATGGGCAGCCATACCACCCGGTCCGGCATCTCGGTGACGGCCAGCGGCAGGGTTGCGGCGCCGCGGGGGGTGGTCACGATGATCGGTTCCCCCTCGGCGACCCCCACCTCCGCCGCGGTCGCCGCCGACAACCTGGCCACCGGCGGCCGCGCGATACCGGCCAGATTCGCTTCACCGTCCTGCATCCGGCCCCGGTCCAGCAGCATCCGCCAGCTCGCCAGTACCGCGGTGCCCGGTCCGGGGTGGACGGGAGACGCGGCCGGGCGGGCGGGCGGCGCGACCGTGGCGCCGGTCCAGGGACCGAGACGGTCCAGTTCGGCTCGGGCGGCGATGGTGTCGGGGAGACCGAGAGCCACACCCACTTCCGCCGCCAGACTGTGCAGCACCCGCAGATCGGACAGCGGCGCGGCGGTACGGCGCACCGTGCTGTCGGTGAGTGCCGCAGCGAACTGACGAGGGCGACCCTCCCAGGTGCGGAAGGTGCCGGATTTCTCCATCGCCGTGGCCACCGGGAACACGACGTCGGCGTACGCGGTGACCTCACTGTGCCGCTGCTCCAGCGAAATGACGAAATCCGCGGCCCGCAGGGTGGCCCGCGCCGCGGCGGGATCGGGCAGGTCGGCGAGTTCGATACCGCCGACCACCAGCGTGCCCACCGTGGGGGTGCCGTCGAGAACCGATGCGGTATCGCGGCCGGGGCGGTCGGGAAGGTCGGTGACTGCCCAGACCTCGGCAACCTGCCGCCGCGCCTCGGGGTCGGTGACGGGCCGGCCACCCGGGAGCAGTCCGGGCAGAGCGCCGGCCTCCACCGCGCCGCGCTCGCCGGCCCGCCGCGGCACCCACGCGAGCGCCGCGCCGGTATCGGCGGCGAGCCGGATCGCCGCCGACAGCGCACCGGGAGCGGTCGCCAGGCGTTCACCGACCAGGATCACCGCCCCGGGTTCCCGCAGCAGCCGGGCCGGTCCGGATTCGGGGCCGGGGTCGCCGAGTTCGGTGAGGATCCTCGCCTCGCTGCCGGGGACCGCCGGGACGAGGGTTCCCGACATCCGTTCCAGGCCGCGGGACGCGTAGGCCGCGATCGAGAACACCGGTAGCCCTCGGGTCCGGGCCGCCTTGCGCAGCCGCAGGTAGACGATGGGCGATTCCTCCTCCGGCTCGAAGCCGGCCAGGAGCACGACCGGGGCCGTCTCCAGACTGTCGTAGGTGACGGTGCCGGTGTGCCCGGCGACCCAGGCGCCCAGGAAATCCGCCTCCTCCGCCGTCTGGGCCCGGGCCCGGAAGTCGATATCGTTGGTACCGAGCACCGTGCGCGCGAATTTGGCGTACGCGTACGCCTCCTCCTCGGTGATCCGGCCGCCGGGTAGCACCGCCGCGTTACCCACGCCGGCGCGCAGACCGCGCGCGGCGGCCGCGAGTGCCTCGGACCACGAGCACGGCGCCAGCGCCCCGTCGGCGCCGCGCAGCAGCGGGCCGGTGATCCGGTCCCGTTCCCCCGTGTAGGCGAATGCCCAACGCCCTTTGTCGCAGTTCCATTCCTCGTTGACCTCGGGATCGTCGCCGGCGAGGCGGCGCAGCACCTTCCCACGCCGGTGGTCGGTGCGCTGGGCGCAGCCGGAGGCACAGTGCTCACACACGTTCGGACTGGAGACCAGGTCGAACGGGCGGGCCCGGAACCGGTAGCCGGTACCGGTGAGCGCGCCGACCGGGCAGATCTGCACGGTATTACCGGAGAAGTACGAATCGAGGGGTTCGTGCGCGGCGGTGCCGACCTGCTGGAGCGCGCCGCGGTCGAGTAGTTCGATGAAGGGGTCCCCGGCGATCTGCTGCGAGAAACGAGTGCAGCGTGCGCACAGCACGCACCGTTCGCGATCGAGCAGGACGGCGGTCGACAGCGGAATGGGCTTGGGATACTTGCGTTTCTCCCCCTCGAAGCGGCTCTCCGACCGCCCGGTGGACATGGCCTGGTTCTGCAGCGGGCACTCCCCGCCCTTGTCGCACACCGGGCAGTCCAGCGGATGGTTGATCAGCAGCAGTTCCATCACACCCTGCTGCGCTTTCTCCGCGACCGCGGAATCGAGCTGGGTGTGCGCCACCATGCCCTCGGTAACCGTCATGGTGCAGGACGCCACGGGTTTACGCTGGCCCTCCACCTCCACCAGGCACTGCCGGCAGGCGCCGACCGGGGCGAGCAGCGGGTGATCGCAGAACCGGGGGATCTGGATACCGATCAGTTCGGCGGCGCGGATGAGCAGGGTGCCGGCCGGGACACTGACCGTGGTGCCGTCGATCGTGACGGTGACCAGGTCGGCCGGCTGTAGATCGGCGGAATCGGTACGGACGGTGGCGGTCATCGGATCCCCTCTCCGGCCGCGGATCCGGCCCAGGCGGTCGCGCGGGCCGGATCGAACGGGCAGCCGCCGTGCGTCATATGCGCGAGGTATTCGTCGCGGAAGTACTCGAGCGAGGACACGATGGGGCTGGCCGCGCCGTCGCCGAGCGCGCAGAAGGACTTGCCGTTGATGTTGTCGGCGATATCGAGGAGTTTGTCGAGGTCGGCTGGTGTGCCCGCGCCCGATTCGAGGCGGGTGAGCAGTTGGACCAGCCAGTACGTACCCTCCCGGCACGGGGTGCACTTGCCGCAGGACTCGTGGGCGTAGAACTCGGTCCAGCGCAGCACCGCGCGCACCACGCAGGTGGTGTCGTCGAAGATCTGCAGTGCCTTGGTGCCCAGCATCGATCCCTGCGCCATCACATTCTCGTAATCCAATGGCACATCGAGGTGTTCGGCGGTGAACAGCGGTGTCGAGGAACCGCCGGGCGTCCAGAACTTCAGGGAGCGGCCCGCACGGACCCCGCCCGCGTAACCGAGCAGTTCGCGCAGGGTGATACCGAGCGGCGCCTCGTACTGGCCGGGCCGGGCGATATGTCCGGACAGCGAGTACAGCGTGAAACCCGGGGACTTCTCGCTGCCCATGGAGCGGAACCAGGCGGGGCCGTTGCGGATGATCGGCGGCACACTGGCGATGGATTCCACATTGTTCACCACGGTGGGACTGGCGTACAGACCCGCGACCGCCGGGAACGGCGGGCGTAACCGGGGCTGCCCGCGCCGGCCCTCCAGCGAATCCAGCAGAGCGGTCTCCTCACCGCAGATATAGGCGCCGGCGCCGGCGTGCACGGTGAGCTCCAGGTCGTAGCCGGAGCCGAGGATATCGCGGCCCAGCAGCCCGGCGGCGTACGCGTCGGCGACCGCGGCCTGCAGCCGGCGCAGTACCGGCACCACCTCACCGCGCAGATAGATGAAGGCGTGCGCGGCGCGGATGGCATAGGCGGCGATGATCACGCCTTCGATGAGCGAATGCGGCGCCGCGAGCATGAGCGGGATGTCCTTGCAGGTCCCCGGTTCGGACTCGTCCGCGTTCACCACCAGGTAGTGAGGTTTCGTCGAGCCGTCGGGTTCGGGGCCCTGCGGGATGAAACCCCATTTCATACCGGTCGGGAATCCGGCTCCGCCGCGGCCGCGCAGCCCGGCGTCCTTGACCGTGGTGATCACCTGATCCGGTGTCATACCGAGCGCGAGCGGCAGGGCTTCGTATCCCTGATGGGCCCGGTAGGTGTCGAGTGTCCAGGAGTTCGGCAGGTTCCAGTACTTGCTGAGGACGGGCGTCAGGGTCATCGGGCACCGTCCTCGTCCGGTACCTCGGGGGCCCGCATGCCCAGTTCGCGCGCGGTCTCCAGACCGGTCAGCGTCGGAGCGCCCGGCTCTCCGTCGAGCACGCCGGGCCGCGTGTCCGGGAACCCGGCGAGTACCCGCGCGGTGTCCCGGAAGGTACACAGCGGTGCGCCGCGGGTCGGGGTGACGGTACGGCCCGCGCGGAGCGCGTCCACCAGTTCGCGGGCCGATTCCGGGGTCTGGTTGTCGAAGAACTCCCAGTTCACCATGATCACCGGCGCGTAGTCACAGGCCGCGTTGCATTCGATGTGCTCGAGGGTGATCGTGCCGTCGTCGGTGGTCTCGCCGTGCGCGATCCCCAGGTGTTCGCGTAGTTCCGCGAGGATGGCATCGCCGCCGAGGACCGCGCACAAGGTGTTGGTGCAGACGCCCACGTGGTAGTCGCCGGTGGGGGTGCGCCGGTACATGGAGTAGAAGGTCGCGACCGCGGTCACCTCGGCGCCGGTGAGGCCGAGCAACTCCGCGCAGAACTCGATCCCGGTACTGCTGACATAGCCCTCTTCCGACTGCACCAGGTGGAGTAGCGGTAGCAGCGCCGAGCGGGGCTGCGGGTACCGGGCGATGATCTCCTTCGCGTCCGGTTCGAGCCGGGCACGGACATCGTCGGGGTAGGGCTGCGGCCGAACACTCAGGCGCAACAGGATCTCGCTCATCGCTTCTCCTTCGAAGCCGGTGCGTGCGGTCCGCGGCGGCCGCGGCGTGGGCGGAGGTCTCGCCTCATGGGACCTCCCTCGGAACCGGCAGAGGCCGCTCGGCCGGGGCGGTATCGCGGCTCATCGGTCCACCCCGCCCATCACGGGATCGATACTGGCGACGGCCGCGATCACATCGGCGACCATGCCGCCCTCGCACATCGCCGCCACGGCCTGCAGGTTGGTGAAGGAGGGATCGCGATAGTGCACGCGGTAGGGCCGGGTCCCGCCGTCGCTGACCATATGGACGCCGAGTTCGCCGCGGGGCGACTCCACCGCCTCGTAGACCTGTCCCGGCGGCACCCGGATACCCTCGGTGACCAGTTTGAAATGGTGGATGAGCCCTTCCATCGAGGTCCCCATGATCTTGCCGATGTGCTGTGGCGAGTTGCCCAGTCCGTCGGCGCCCAGCTTCAGATCCGCGGGCCAGGCGATCTTCTTGTCCGCCACCATCACCGGTCCCGGCCGCAATCGGTCCAGGCACTGTTCGACGATCGCCAGGGACTGCTTCATCTCCTCGATCCGGATGAGGTAGCGGCCGTAGCAGTCGCAGGTGTCGGTGGTGGGGACGGTGAATTCGTAGGTGTCGTACCCGCAGTAGGGCATGGCCTTGCGCAGATCGTGCGGGAGACCGGTGGAGCGCAGCACCGGGCCGGTCACGCCGAGCGCGATACAACCGGTCAGGTCGAGATAGCCGATGTTCTGGGTACGTGCCTTGAAGATCGGATTGTGGGTGAGCAGATGCTCCATGTCCCGCAGACGTTTGGGCATGAGCGCCAGCAGGTCGCGCACCTTGCCGACCGCGTCGCCGGGCAGGTCCTGGGCGATACCGCCGGGCCGGATGAACGCGTGGTTCATCCGCAGGCCGGTGATGTTCTCGAAGACGTCGAGGATCAGCTCCCGTTCCCGGAAGCCGAACAGCATCGGGGTCAGCGCGCCCAGTTCCATACCCCCGGTCGCCAGCGCCACCAGATGCGAGGAGATGCGGTTGAGCTCCATCAGCAGCACCCGGATCACGGTGGCGCGCTCGGGAATGTCGTCGGTGATGCCCAGCAGCCGCTCCACCCCGAGGCAGAAGGCGGTCTCGTTGAAGAACGGGGACAGGTAGTCCATCCGGGTGACGAAGGTGACGCCCTGGGCCCAGGCGCGGAATTCGAGGTTCTTCTCGATACCGGTGTGCAGATAGCCGATACCGCACCGAGCCTCGACCACGGTTTCGCCCTCGATCTCCAGGATGAGCCGCAGCACCCCGTGTGTGGACGGATGCTGCGGGCCCATATTGACGACGATGCGTTCCTCGCCCGCGCCGCGCAGGGCGTCGGCGACCTCGTCCCAGTCCTGGCCCGCGACCGTCAGCACATGTTCGGTGGGATTCGCGGCGCCGCGGCCGGGAGCCGGGGGAGTGGTGCCGGAGTCGTCGCTGTCCGGCCCGCCGGAGACTCCGGGCCGGTAATCGATCTCGCTCATCAGCTGTACGCCCTCCGCTCATCGGGCGGCGGTATCCGCGCGCCCTTGTACTCGACCGGTATCCCGCCCAGCGGGTAGTCCTTGCGCTGCGGGTGACCGCGCCAGTCGTCGGGCATGGTGATGCGGGTCAGCGAGGGATGCCCGTCGAACAGGATTCCGAAGAAGTCGTAGGTCTCCCGCTCGTGCCAGTCGCAGGTCGGATACACGCGGTACAGCGACGGGATGTGCGGGTCGCTGTCCGGGGCGGACACCTCGAGCCGCAGCCGGCGGCCGTGTGTGATCGAGTTCAGGTGGTAGACCGCGCGTAGTTCCCGGCCGGATTCGTCCGGGTAGTGCACGCCGCTCACGCCGAGACACAGTTCGAATCGCAGCGCCGGATCGTCGCGTAGTGCCCGCGCCACCGCGACCAGATGGTCGCGGTGGACGTGCAGGGTGAGTTCGCCGCGGTCCACCACGACCTTCTCGATCGCGCGATCGAACCCGGGATCGGACGCCAGGGCCGCGCGCAGCAGGTCGATCACGGTGTCGAAATAGCCCCCGTAGGGTGGCGCGCTACCGCCCGGGAGCGCGACCCGGTGGACCAGGCGGCCGTAGCCGGAGGTGTCACCGCTGCCGGAGATACCGAACATCCCCCGGCGCACTCCGATGACCTCGTCCTCGGGACCGATCGGCTGTTCGGGCTCCACGGCGCGGCTGTCGGTGGAACCGGGGCCCTCGGTGCTCATCGCAGCAGCCCTTCCATCCGGATGGTCGGGGTGGCCGCCAGCGCCGCCGCTTCGGCGGCGCGGATCGCCTCGTCCCGATTCACTCCCATCGGGGTGGCCTGGATCTTCTCGTGCAGCGCGAGGATGGCGTTGAGCAGCATCTCCGGGCGCGGCGGACAACCCGGTAGGTAGATGTCGACGGGGACCACGTGATCCACGCCCTGCACGATGGCGTAGTTGTTGAACATGCCACCGGAGGAGGCGCACACGCCCATCGCCAGTACCCATTTCGGCTCGGTCATCTGGTCGTAGACCTGCCGGAGCACCGGCGCCATCTTCTGGCTGACCCGGCCGGCCACGATCATCAGATCGGCCTGCCGCGGCGAGGCGCGGAAGACCTCCATGCCGAAACGCGCCGAATCGAATCTGCCCCCGCCGGTGGCCATCATCTCGATCGCGCAGCAGGCGAGGCCGAAGGTGGCCGGCCACACCGACCCCTTGCGCATGTACCCCGCCATGGCCTCGACCGTGCTGAGCACGAAGCCACTGGGCAGTTTTTCTTCCAAACCCATGTCCGACTACTCCCTGTATATCGGTCCGCGCCGGGCGCGGTGCGGCTGATCGGAGGTTCGCGGCTCAGTCCCAGCCGAGGCCGCCGCGCCGCCATTCGTAGGCGTAGGCGACCGAGACATTGACGATGAACAGTGCCATCGCGGCCAGTCCGAACACCCCGAGCGCATCGATATGGACCGCCCACGGGTAGAGGAACACGATCTCGATATCGAAGATGATGAACAGCATCGCGGTGAGGTAGTACTTCACCGGAAACCGTTGGCCGGTAATGTTCCCCGCGCCTCCGGCCGTCGCGTGCGGTGTGGGTTCGATACCGCATTCGTAGGCCTGTAGCTTGGCGCGGTTGTAGCGTTTGGGGCCGATGAGCCCGGCGATCAGGATCGAGATCACCGCGAAGGCGGCGGCGACCGCGCCGAGGACCAGTATCGGCAGTTCGGTGTTCACGACTGCGCTTCCCCTCCTTGCGAACTGGAACCCGGCGGTTGTGCCACCGGGTCCCGCGAACGGGGTCGGGCGGTCGATGGGTATGCCCCGCGCCGCCGGATCGTCCCCGGATTCGACACAGGGCTGGGGGAGGATCAGTCGACGCGGGTTATATGTCATCGCCCGCGCTCATGTGAGCTAAAGCACAGCCTACAACTGTCGTGGCAGGACGAACGCGGATTGGTGGAGCGCTTTGATCGAATTCGCGACTGAGATTTATGAGCGAATGAACCTAATCGCGGGCTCAGGCGGCCGGGCGCCGACGCAGCAGATCGACCACGATCTCGGTGAGTCGCAGCGGGTCGATCGGATGGGCGGCCACGGCTTCGGCCCGCGACCAGTTCGCCAGCCAGGCATCGTCGGCGCGGCCGGTGAGCACGACCAGCGGCGGGCAGCGGCGGATCTCGTCCTTGAGCTGTTTGGCCAGGCCCAGCCCGCCCACCGGCGCGGATTCACCGTCCAGTACGGCCAGGTCGGCCGCGCCGGCGTCCATCCGCTCCAATACCACCGGGGCCGTGGCGACCTCGAGGTACTCCAGCGGCGGTAGATCCGGATGCGGCCGGCGGCCGAGCGCCAGCATCACCTGACTCCGGGTGTCGGCGTCGTTGCTGTAGACCAGGACCCGCAGCGCGGCGGGAGTATTCGCATCGGCCACGTCCGCATGGTACGTCCGCGGCCGCGCGATTCGTGGCAGCTTGGCCGAGATCGGTGTGCGAGCCGATCGGGGAGCGGCGACGGGGACGGGCCGGTAGGTGGCGCGAGGACCGGAAGGAAGACTCCGGGGCGATCGGGACGGGCGCGCGGCGGGGCCTAAGCTGACGGCGTGACGGACGAGCTGGTCGGGGAACTCATCGATACGGTCGCCTGGGTTCTCGTCGTGGACGGACGGATCCTGTGTGCGCGTCCGCGCGGCAAGGATGTCTTCTATATCCCGGGCGGCAAACGGGAAACCGGTGAATCCGACGAGCAGACGCTGCTGCGCGAGGTCACCGAGGAACTGACCGTCGCGCTGGTACGGGAGACGGTCGAGCCGGTGGGGGTCTACGAGGCGGTCGACGGCGGCGCGCGGGTCCGGATGAGTTGCTATCGCGCGGATTACCGCGGAACGCTGGCCGCCAGCAGTGAGATCGCCGAACTCGCGTGGTTCGGTTTCGGCGATCGGCCGCGGGTGCCGCCGGTGGACCAGTTGCTGTTCGACGAGCTGCACGCGGCCGGCCACCTGGCACGCTGACCCCCGGCGGGCGGAGCCGGTGCGGCTCCGCCGTGCCGGCCTACTTGGTGGTCAGATTCGGGCGGGTGGCCCGCTCGATGAGATGCTCGATCAGACTGAGCAGCACGTTCTTGGCCGAGACCCGATCGCGTGCGTCGCACAGCATCACCGGGATGGACGGGTCGAGGTCGAGCGCGTCCCGGACCTCGTCGATCGTGTACCGCGGCGCCCCGTCGAAGCAGTTCACCGCGATCAGGAAGGGCAGGCCGCGGCGCTCGAAATAGTCGATGGCGGCGAAGGAATTCCCCAACCGACGGGTATCGGCCAGCACCACCGCGCCGAGCGCACCTCGGGCGAGTTCGTCCCACAGGAACCAGAAGCGGTCCTGCCCGGGTGTACCGAACAGGTACAGCACCAGGTCCTTGTCGATGGTGATCCGGCCGAAGTCCAGCGCCACCGTGGTGGTGGTCTTGGACTCGACACCGGACAGATCATCGATGCCGGTACTGAGTTCGGTGATCATCTCCTCGGTGCGTAGCGGCGGGATCTCGCTGATCGAGGCCACCATCGTGGTCTTGCCGACGCCGAAGCCACCGGCGATGAGGACCTTCACCGACGCAGCAAGAGCCGGAGCCCCGGGGTCCATCCGGGCAGGGTCAAATTTTTCGGATTCCATCCAGTACCGCTCGCAATATGTTGAAGTCGCCGGGACCGGACTCCATCTGTACGGGAGCCCGGAAGATCAGATGGCCGTCACCGATCAGATCTCCGACGAGAATCTTGGTCACCGCCAGCGGCAGTTTCAAGGCGGCTGCCACCTCCGCCACGGTTTGTGCTTCCGTGCACAGGTGCACGATATCGGTGTACTCGGGTTCGATCCGGCGCAACGGCGGGGCACCACGAGCTTCGACCACGACAGTGAGCATATCCAGATCGTGTCCCGCGCCCACAGTTCGACCCTTGGTGATGGCGTACGGCCGCACCAGAGGTCCGGCGTCGTCATCGAACCAGGGTTCCCGTTGGCCGGTCATACCCGCATACCCGTCATGGCGCCGTTGCTGTTTCCGCGGTTACTGGGCGTCGGTCCCGGCCCCGCCGCGGGAGCCGGTCGACAGATGGCTGCCGACCCGCTGGACGGTGAGGTTCATCTCGTAGGCCACCATGCCGAGATTGGCGTCCGCGGCGGCCTGTACGGCGATGCAGGCGTTGTCACCGGCCGAGGTGACGAACAGGACGGCGTGGTCGAGTTCGATCACCGCCTGCCGCACAGCACCGCCTTCGAACCGCGCGCCCGCGCTGCGGGCCAGGCCGTGCAGCGTGGACGACATCGCGGCGAAATGCTCGGCCTCGGTGCGATCCATTTTCGAGGAGTGGCCGAGCAGCATTCCGTCGGTGGACAGTACGACCGCGAGGCGGACCCCCGCGAGTCGCTCGACCAGGTCGTCGAGCAGCCAGTTCAGGTCACCTTGTGTGGAAGTGGACACTTAGCCTTCCTGTTCATCCGGGGATGCGCCGTCCGACGCCGGGTTCCCGGCGCCGGCTTCTGCGGCGGGCAATGGCTTGCGGCCCTGCCGGGTGCCGTTCTCGATCGCCGACATCAGATCCCTCGCCTGTTCGGCCGAGCGTGGCCGCGCCGTTGCGGCGGTCCGGTCGGCGTCCGAAACTTCCGGTCGCGGTGCGACTTTAGCCTGCCTGCTACGGCGGGGTAAAGCCGGACGACCGTCGGCCAGTACGGCCGGTTCCGCGGTGGTCTCCGTCGCGTCCGGACGGGCGACCCGCACGGTGTCGCGGGTGCCGGTCGCCGCGGCGCCGGCCTGCTCGGCCCGGTCGTCGGCGGGTTCGACGGCGCGGGGCCGGTCGGCGAGCAGTGTCGCGATGGCGGAACTGTCCGGGAGCGGCTCGGTGTGGTTCTCCGCACCGCTCTCCGGGCCCGGGGTCCGCGGCAGCCCGGTCAGCGGTGTGGTCTCCTCCGCGGGATCGGTCAGCAGGGTCGCCGGCACGATGACCACCGCCCGGACCCCGCCGTATTCGGATTCCCACAGCCGCACCGCGACACCGTGCCGGGCCGCCAGCTGCGCGACGACGAAGATGCCCAGCCGGGAATCCTTCTGCAGGGACGCGACCTCGAAGTTCGGCGGGTTCTCCAGTAGCTCGTTGAAGCGTTCGCGATCCGCCTCCGACATGCCCATGCCCTGATCGGTGATCTCCACGGCCACGCCCTTACCGATCACGGAACCGGTGACCTGGACCCGCGACTGCGGCGGGGAGAAGGAGGTGGCGTTGTCGACGAGTTCGGCGAGCAGATGGATGAGGTCGCCCACGGCGTTGCCGGCGATGCGCAGTTCGGGAAGGCGGGCCAGCCGCACCCGGGTGTAGTCCTGGGTTTCTCCCACCGCGCTGCGCACCACATCGACCAGCGGTACGGGGGCTCGCCACTGCCGCCCCGGCTTACCGCCGCCGAGGATGGTGAGGTTCTCGGCGTTGCGGCGTTCGCGGGTGGCCAGATGGTCGAGTTTGAACAGGATGTCCAGCATGGCCGGATCCTCTTCGCGCCGCTCGGCGTCGTCGAGGATCTCCAGTTGTTTGTGGACGACGATCTGGCTGCGGTGGGCGATATTGAGGAAGATCGCCTTCACACCCTCCTGGGTGCGGGCCTCGGTGATCGCGGCATTGACCGCCACGGCGTGCGCGTGTTCGAAGGCGGTGGCCACCGCCCCGAGCTCGTCCCGGCCGAAGTCGAGTTTCGCGGCGGCGGCGCTTTCGTCGACATCCTCCCCGGCGCGTAGGCGTCCGAGCATATCGGGCAGGCGCTCGTCGGCGAGGGCGAGCGTATGGTCGCGCAACCGCACCAGGCGATGGATGAAGCGATTGGCCAGTACCAGCGAGACCCCGAACGCGGCCGCGGAGACCACCAGGACCGCGAGACCGATCAGCAGCGACTGATTGGTGGTGCGGGCCGCCGCGTCCAGCGACAACTCCTGCATCAGGCTGTTCTGGTCGTCCCAGAGATTCAGCATCTCCTGGTTGACGTGGTCGGCGGCCGCCTGCCAGGCCGTCAGCTGCCCCGGCGAGAGCGCGGTCGCGGCGCTCCCGGCGTCGGCTCCTCCGACGCTGCGCGCGATGAGCGTGTTCTCGGTGCGGGTCAGCAGCCGCCATTCCGGGCTGTCGGTCAGGGCGCGCAGCCGCTCGCCGATCCCCGGATCGAGCTGGGTGGCCAGCAGGGCGGTTTCGGTGTGGTAGAAGCCGGTCTGCTGGATGAACTCGTCGGGCAGTGCGACCGGGTTGCCGGTGCGCAGCGCCGCGCCGGCCAGGGCGTGACTGCGCGACGCGGCTTCCAGTGCGTGCATGATGCGCGACACCAGGCCGAGCTGGCCGACCGCCTGCGGGTCCTGCTCGAATGTGTGGGACAACTGGGCGCCGGTGCTGAACGCGTCGAGGACCCGGACGTAGAAGGTGTAGGCGTCTCCGGTCGGCACCACCCTGGTGTCGACCGCCGTACGGATATTGCCGAGCTGCTGGGTGAGGGTGGTGAACGAGCCGACGTCGTCGGTGATCTCCGCAGGCTGTAGTTCCCGGATGCGCTGTGCGCCCGCGACCAGGTCGCGGAGGGCCTGGTCGGTGTTGGGCCGGACCGCGGTGAGCGCGGCGGCCGCGGTGGGGTCACCGGCCAGATGCGCGAGTGTGAGCCGCCGCTCGTTCTGGATCACCTCGTACACATCGCGAGTGGGCCCCGAGACCTCGCGTAACGCCTCGGTCACCTGCCGGTTGTGTTGTCCCTGGTCGATCAGGTAGCCCGTCGCACCCACGCCGACCACCAACAGGGTCAGACTCGGGATGAGTGCGATGGCCAGGATCCGGGCGCGGACACCGAGCCTCGCTCTGAACATCGCCACAAGTTAACCGTTGGGCCGGTTTCCTGCACATCGAATCCCATTGAACAGGACTCACTTTGACACCGAAACCGGCATATGCGGCGTGGCGCCGCCGCCGCCGGGCTGTACACGGTGGGTAGATTGTCCTCACCTCGCGAATACCTACAGGTAGGAGGCGTGATGCCCGTACCGGAAACCGAAGTCTTCGACCGGTTGCGCACCCTGGTCGCTATCGACGCTGCCGCGGCGCGCCCCTCTCATGTCATCGACGAGGTCTTCACCGGCAAACCGCTGGGTTCGGTGCCGGTCGGCACGGCCGAGGACGTCGCCGTGGCGGTCGCCCGCGCCCGCGCGGCGCAATCCCACTGGGCGGGACGCCCGGCGGGGGAACGCGCCCGGGTGTTTCATCGCTACCGGGCCTTGGTCGTGGCGCAGCGCGCGGCGCTGATGGATGTGATCCAGGCGGAGACGGGAAAGGCGCGCTGGGCGGCCCAGGAGGAGATCATGGGGCTGATGTTCGCCGCGCGGTATTTCGCGCGCGTGGCGCCCGCGCTGCTGGACGAGCGGCGCGTGCCCGGTGCCTTCCCGGTGCTGAACCGCGCGTTCGTCGATGTCCGGCCCAAGGGGGTCGTGGCGGTGATCGCGCCCTGGAACTATCCACTGGTGCTGTCGCTGGGCGATGCGATCCCGGCGCTGCTGGCGGGTAACGCGGTGGTCCTCAAGCCGGACAGCTCGACGCCGTTCTCCGCGCTCGCCGGCGCCGAGTTGCTCTACCGCGCCGGGCTGCCCCGCGATCTGCTGGCGGTGGTCACCGGTCCCGGCCCGGTGGTCGGCGAGGCGATGGTGGACTGCTGCGATTATCTGATGTTCACCGGTTCCTCGGCCACCGGGCGGACGCTCGCCCAGCGGTGCGGCTCGCGGCTCATCGGCTTCTCCGCCGAGCTGGGCGGCAAGAATCCGATGATCGTCACCGAAGGTGCCGATATCGGGCGTGCGGCGCGGGCGGCGGTCCGGGCGTGTTTCTCCAACGCCGGCCAGCTGTGCATCTCCATCGAGCGGATCTATGTGCACCGCGCGGTGGCCGCGGAGTTCACCGAGAAGTTCACGGCGGCCGTACCGGCCGCGAAAATCGGTGCCGCATACGACAACTCGGTCGATATCGGGTCGCTGATCTCCGCGGACCAGCTGCGCACCGTCACCGACCATCTCGCCGATGCCGTCGCCAAGGGCGCCGAAGTGCGGGTCGGGGGCGAGGCCCGGCCCGATATCGGCCCGCTGTTCTTCGAACCGACAGTGCTCACCGGTGTCACCGAGGAGATGGTCTGCGCGCGTGAGGAGACCTTCGGCCCGCTGGTCTCGATCTATCCGGTCGATTCCGTGGCCGAGGCGGTGGCAGCGGCCAACGACACCGAGTACGGGTTGAACGCGAGTGTCTGGGCGGGCAGTCTCGCCGAAGGCGAACGGATCGCCCGCCTGCTGAAGACGGGCACCGTCTGCGTGAACGAGGGATACGCGCCGGCCTGGGGTACGACCGCGGCGCCGATGGGCGGGACCGGGATCTCCGGTGTGGGTCGCCGGCACGGGCCCGAGGGGCTGCTCAAATACACCGAACCGCAATCGGTGGTGTCGATCCGCTTCCTGAACCTGGATCCGCCACCACTGGTTCCCCGCGACCTGTGGCAGCGGGTACTGATGACGATCGCCCGGTCGTTGCGGTGGCTGCCCGGCCGCTGAGGCCGGCCGGGTCAGGGCGCGATGCCCTGGCCACCGCGCCTGCGGCTGTCGAGCGCGGCAGCTTCCGCGGCGCTGAGGCGGCGAGTGCGGAGCAGGAAGACCGCGGCCTCCTCGGGAGGTGAGCCGTCGTTCGAATCGGCACCGGCTGCCGGCCCGGTGTCGGCGGGAACATCCACGGTGAGGTGTTCACGCTCGAACCGGGTGTAGGCCTGCGCGCTCATCCACAGTTCGGTGTGCCAGGCGAGGCGGCCGAACAGCGTGTCTCCCTCGGCCGCACGGAAATCGCGGATCGGTAACCAGTGCGGTTGCGGATCGGCGGAATCCCGGTGCGGGAGGTACAGCAGGATGGGCCCGTGCTGCTCGATCAACTCGCGTAACGCGTTGCGGGCTCGATCGGTTACCGCGACTCGGTCGCTGCGATAGGCCATCAGCGACTCCGTGTCGCGCCGTGGCACGGCGGTGGCGTCGGCGAATCGATCCGATGAAACATATCGCTCCCTTGTGCGTCCTGTCCGGCCCCCGTATCGGACGGAACCGGGGGACTCGCCTCACCCGCCGTCCGAGATACCGGTTCTCGGCGACCGGCACTATTGCGAACACATTCTTGCGTATTGCGGTCGCCGGAGCGAGCGGGTGCCCGCGATCGTCCGAAAACGCTTGTGGTATATAACTCTGTGCTCGCCGGCCGGGCACGAATACGCGGCCGGGCCGCCTCGAACGAGCGCTACGGAGCTTCCGGAACCATTGCGCGCCAGCCTATTTGCGGATGAAGATACCCGCGACGTCGGCCCGCTCGATCGGGGTGTCGGCGTTGGCCTGCACACTGCACAGCGCGTTCACCGCCGCGATGGACAGATCCACGTTCGTGCCGCTCGGTTCCGCGCCCTGCTGTTCCTCCAGGAACTTGGTGATGGTGACGCGCTGGGTCTTCTGGTCCTGTTCCACGTATTCGCGGCACGGGGTATCGCCGCCCTTGTTCATGGCCCGTTCGATTTCCGTACAGCCGGTCAGTGTGAGCACGGCGGCCGCGATCAGCAGGCCCGCGCGGGCCTTCGTGGCATTCATCGACAACATTCCTCCTGGTCGGCTCGAGTCGGCGGCGCGGACCCGAGTCCAGTTCACTCTATGCCGGGCATACCCGTCGAGGCGGCGGGCAAGCGGGCGAGGACGGTTCTGCTGGGGGCTTTGTGGTCGACCGGCCCGGTCACCGCGGCGGGGGAGTGGCCGAGGGGCCGGGGCCGAGGAACCCGGGAATGCCGTCGACCACCGAATCGACCAGGGCTGTCGCTGTCGTGCCGAACAGGGTGCCGCGCTTGTCCAGCTGGCCGTCGAGCCACAACGACGCCAGGCCGTGTCCGAGCGCCCAGAGTGTGAGTGTGGTCGGTTCGGCGCGCTCCGGCGCCAGTGCACCGGCGGTCACACAGGCCGTGACGGCGTCGGCCAGTACGCCGAAGGCGGCCTCGCCGGCCGCGCGGGTATCGGGGTGTTTCTCCGGCTGTGACAGTTCCGGGCGGAACATCAGCCGGAAGTATCCGGGCTGCTCCCGGGCGAACCGGACATAGCACTGTTCCAGTGCGAGGAGTGCCGCCGTGGGGGAGTCGGCGGTGGCGCGGGCGGCCGACAGCTGGTCGGTGAGCAATCGGAAGCCCTGGGTGGCGAGATCGGCCAGCAGCGCCGCGCGGTCGGCGAAATGGTGGTAGGGGGCGCCGGAGCTGACACCGGCTTCACGGGCGACCCGGCGCAGGCTCACCGCCGCGATGCCTTCGGTTTCGATGAGGCGCAGACAGGCGGCCAGCAGGGCATCACGCAGGGCGCCGTGGTGGTAGGAGGTCCGGGTCACCTTCCGAGCGTAGGCGCCGGGCGGGCCGGGGCTCGACAGGGTCTGGACAGCTAATCTATGCAGTGTTTAGATTATCTGAGCAGCGTTCAGATCAATCGATCGAGGATGGATGGAAATGAGCACACGGGTACTCGTCACCGGCGCCACGGGGTTCGTCGCCGGGCACGTCATCGTGGAACTACTCGAGCACGGCTACGCCGTTCGCGGCACGGTCCGCGATCTCGCCGGTACCGGCAGGCGGGCGCATCTGGTCGACCACGCCGCCCGGGTGGGTGGCGACCTGGAATTCGTCGGGGCCGATCTCGATCGCGACACCGGCTGGGCCGAAGCCGTGGCGGACTGCGCGCAGGTGCTGCACGTGGCCTCGCCCTTCCCGGCGACGCCTCCCGCGGACGACACCGAGCTGATCCGTACGGCGGTGGACGGAACGCTGCGGGTGCTGCGGGCCGCGGCCGCCGCACCCGAGGTCCGGCGCGTGGTGCTGACCTCCTCGATCGCCGCGATCGCGCACGGGCATCGCGACGACGCGATGCGCACCGAGGCGGATTGGACCGTGGTGGAGCGCAGCCCGGCGTATCAGCGCAGCAAGACGCTGGCCGAGCGTGCGGCGTGGGAATTCGTCGAGTCCCTGCCCGCCGCGCGTGGTCTCGAACTGGTCGTGATGAATCCGGGAATGGTTCTCGGGCCGGTGCTGTCGCCGGAGACGAGTACCTCGCACGAACCGGTCCGCCGGCTGCTGGCAGGTGCCGTCCCGGGCGTGCCGCGAGTGGGGTGGTCGGTGGTCGACGTGCGCGATCTGGCGGTGGCGCACCGGTTGGCCATGGAGACCGCGCACGCGGCCGGAAACCGCTACATCTGCGCCGGTGATCATGTGTGGATGCGGGATATGGCGGAGATCCTGGCGGCGGCGTACAGGCCGCGCGGGTTCCGGATCGCCACACGTGGGCTGCCCGATCCGCTGGTACGCCTGGTGGCGCTGTTCGACCGTGGACTGCGGCTCACGGTGCCGGCGCTGGGCCGGGTCGAGAGGGTGAGCGCCGCCCGGGCCCGGCGCGATCTGGGTTGGACGATGCGGCCGGTGGGCGAGACGGTGCGGGATACCGCGGAGAGTCTGCTCCGTGCGGGGGTGGTGCCATCACCCGGGCGTACCGGCTCCGATCCGAGTGCCCGTCGGACGGCCGAGGTGTGAGGGGGCCGGGATGCTGATCGCGACATTGCTGATCACTTTGGGTGCGATGGGGCGCCGGTGGTGTGCCGGCCGAGTGTCGCGGCAGGACGCCGCGACCCGGCCCGCGCGGGAGATCCCGCGGCGAGGTGTGCCGGTCGCGGTGCCGATCGCGTTCGCCTCACTGGGTGGTCTCACGGCCACCGTGGCAGTGGTCTGCTGTTGAGGGATTCCGCTGTCGGGGCTCGGTCGGGTGTGGGTGCCGGCACCGCTCGGCCGTACGGGGTGTGTGGGTCCGAACCGTGCGGGTGCGCGGAACCCCGCACCGATCGTGCGGTCATGCCGGGTGTGGAAAAATTATGTTTTAGATCACAGGCGGTCGGCCCGGGTGGGCATGGGTGACGAGTCGGGGGAGGGTTGTGCGGGATCCGCCGGGCGGCCGGCGGCTCGCTGCCGCGGTGTCCGCATCGCGACGTGCGACCGGTATGTATCGAGTACTCTCGGTTACAGGTAAAAGGGGTGTCTGTCATGATTGGCGACGACCCGGGCACGAGCAGACGAGGAACGCAATGACGCGGCATGTCGACGTACTGATCATCGGAGCCGGTCTGTCCGGTATCGATGTGGCCTGTCACCTGGAGAAGGAGAACACCGGGCGCAGCTACGCGATCCTGGAGCGCCGCACCGCGGTCGGCGGTACGTGGGACCTCTTCCGCTATCCGGGCATCCGCTCGGACTCCGATATGTACTCCTTCGGCTACGGCTTCCGGCCGTGGCGCGGAACCCGCATGCTCGCCGACGGCGCCGGGATCCGGCGCTATATCGCCGAAACCGCCGACGAATACGGTGTCTCGCCGAAGATCCGGTTCGGCCGCAAGGTCGTCTCCGCGAGCTGGTCCAGCGCGGACACCCGGTGGACGGTGCGCGCCGTCGAGGAAGAGACCGGCGCCGAGGAGGTCTGGACCAGTACCTTCCTGGTGGGGGCCACCGGCTACTACGACTACGACAACGGCCACCGGCCGGCGTTCCCCGGAGAGGACACGTTCACCGGCCGGATCGTGCACCCGCAGCACTGGCCCGAAGACCTGGACTACCGGGACAAGAAGGTGGTCGTGATCGGCAGCGGCGCCACCGCGATCACGCTGGTGCCGTCCATGGTGGGCGAGGCCGCCCATGTGACCATGCTGCAGCGATCGCCCACCTATATCGCCTCCATCCCGGGTGAGGACCCGGTGGCGGTGGGGCTGACGAAGGTCGGGTCTCCCGCCGGGCTCACCTATCGGGTGGGGCGCGCGCGCAATATCGCGGTACAGCAGGCCAGCTACCAGCTGTCGCGGCGGCAGCCGACGCTGGCCCGGCAGATGTTCCTGAAATGGGTCCGGATGGCGGTCGGGCCCGGGGTGGACATGCGCCATTTCACCCCCGAGTACGCGCCGTGGGATCAGCGCCTGTGCGTGGTACCCGACGGTGACCTGTTCAAGGCCCTGCGCCGGGGCGACGCCTCGGTGGTCACCGACACCATCGAAACGTTCACCGAAACGGGTATCCGGGTGTCCTCGGGCGAGGAGATCGAGGCCGATATCGTCGTGACCGCCACCGGGCTGACCATCCAGATCCTGGGTGGTGTAGCGCTCGAGGTGGACGGTGAACCGGTGATCACCCGGGACCGGGTCATGTACAAGGGGTCGCTGCTGGACGGCGTGCCGAACGCCCTGATGGTGCTCGGGTACACGAATGCCTCCTGGACCCTGAAAGCCGATCTGGCCGCCGAGTACTTCTGCCGGGTGCTGAACCGGATGCGCGACAAGGGGTACACCCGGTTCGTCGTCCGGGCACAGGATTCCGATCGATCGGAGGTCTCGGTGATGGGCGGTGCGCTGAGTTCCGGGTACATCCAGCGCGGGGACGCGGTCATGCCCCGGCAGGGGACAGGGGGCCCGTGGAAGGTGGTCAACAGCTACTTCCGCGATCGGGCCTACCTGCGTAAGAGCCCGATCGAGGACGGCATCCTGACCTTCACCGGCCGCGACGGGTCCGAGACGACCGGATCCGGGGGCCCGGCACGCGGCACGGCGAGCCGCCTGCCGCGTATCGGCGCACGGTCCGCCTGAGCGGGCCCGCCGCGACCGAGGTTCATCCGGCCGGAGGGCGCAGACCGGGCCCCGCGACCGTTCGGGCGGGGTCCCGGCCGGACGGCGGTTGGGGTGGTACAGGTCGCCGGCTGGGTAGTTTGATCTCATGACAGAGCGGTTGGTGGTCGTCGGCGGGGATGCGACCGGAATGTCGGCGGCCGCCCAGGCCCGGCGTGAGCGGGACGCGGCGGATCTTGAGATCGTGGTGTTCGAACGCGGCCACTTCACCTCCTACTCCGCCTGCGGTATCCCGTACTGGGTGGGCGGCCATGTGCGGGAGCGCGATCAGCTCATCGCCCGGACCCCGGAGGAACACCGGGCGCGCGGAATCGATGTGCGCCTGCGCCACGAAGTCGTCGAACTGGATGTGGCCGGGGGCCGGTTGCGCAGCAGGGAGCTGGCCACCGGCATCGAGACCTGGACCGGATACGACCACCTCGTCCTGGCGACCGGGGCACGGCCGATCCGGCCGGCGCTGCCCGGGATCGACGCACCCGGAGTCCACGGTGTGCAGACGCTGGACGACGGTGAGGCGCTCATCGCGGCGCTGGCCGCCGGTACCGGCCGGCGGGCCGTGGTGGTCGGGGCCGGATACATCGGCGTCGAGATGGCCGAGGCGCTGATCCGGCGCGGTTACGAAGTCACCATCGTGCACAGCGGCGCCCAGCCGATGTCCACTCTGGACCCTGATATGGGGGTGCTGATACACGAGGCACTCCGGGGCCTGGACGTGAATGTGGTCGGGGACAGCGAGGTCACCGAGATCCGCACCGGGGACGACGGCCGTGTCCGCGCGGTGTTCGCCGCCGGTCGCGAGCATCCGGCGGATGTGGTGGTCCTCGGAATCGGGGTGGTGCCCGAGACGACCCTGGCCGCCGCGGCCGGGCTGCCGATCGGGGATCACGGCGGGCTGCTCACCGATTCGGCCATGCGAGTGACCGGTTACGGCAACATCTGGGCCGGCGGGGACTGTGTCGAAGTGCTGGATCTGGTGTCGGGCATGCGCAGGCATATCGCGCTCGGGACGCACGCGAACAAACACGGCCAGATCATCGGCGCGAATATCGGCGGCGGGTACGCGACCTTCCCCGGTGTCGTCGGCACCGCCGTCAGCAAGGTGTGCGACCTCGAGGTGGCCCGAACGGGCCTGCGGGAGAAAGATGCTCGTGCCGTGGGACTGCAGTACGTCACCGCGACCATCGAATCCACCAGTCGTGCCGGGTATCTACCGGATGCGCCCGCGATGACGGTGAAGATGCTGGCGGAACGGCTCAGCGGCCGACTACTCGGTGTGCAGATCGTGGGCCGGGAAGGCGCGGGCAAGCGGGTCGATATCGCGGCCGTGGCGCTGACCGCGGGAATGACGGTGGCGCAGATGACCACACTCGACCTCGGCTACGCGCCCCCTTTCTCGCCGGTATGGGATCCGGTGCTGGTCGCGGCGCGCAAGGCGGTGCGCGCGGTGCGGGAGCGCGGGTGAACTCTCTCGTGGATGTACCGCGTACTATCGTCGATCGTCAGTACGGAACGGGTCGAGCGAAGGGGGACGGTGTGCGGACCCGAGATATCCGGAATATCCGGATCGGCGAGCACCGGAAACTACTCATGAATGTGGCGGCCGGATGAACCCCGACGCGAATGCCGGAGGCGCCGACCCGGCGGAAATTCTCGACGCGGTGACCGAGCCGGTACCGCGGGTGCGGGAAACGTTCGATACCCGTCGCCGCGCCGCCGCCGCGGAAGCGACCGTGCCGCGGCAGTCGCTGGCCTCGGGTGTCCACCGGGTCGCGCTCCCGGACGACGAATTCGCCGAAGTGGTGTGTGTGAACTGCGGGACGCAGAGCCGGGGACCCCGCTGTCCCACCTGTGAGCATCCGCATCGTGTCCAGGATCGTTTCGAGGCCGATCTGGGGGTCGCGGGTCTCGTCACCGATCGCGGAATCCTGCACGCGCGCAACGAGGACGCCGTGGCCGCCGCGGTGGTTCCTGGCGACAACGGTGAGCCGCAGACCATCGTGCTGGTGGTCTGTGACGGAGTCTCCTCCTCCCCGGATCCCCAGGCCGCCTCGGGCACGGCCGCGCGCACCGGGGTCGATGCGTGCCTGGCCGCGCTGGCCGGTGATCGTACGGCCGAGGAGGCCACTGCCGCGGGGATGGCGGCGGCTTCGGAGGCGGTACGCAATCTGGTCGGTCCCGACGGCGACGCACCGTCGTGCACCTATGTCTCGGCGATCGTGCGCACCGAGGCAGGGGGTCGTATCTCGATCACCGTCTCGAATATCGGCGACAGCCGTGCCTACTGGCTGGCGGCCGGCGAGCCCGCGGCGCACCAGCCGGCCCGCCCCGGGCATCCGGAGGTGCTGGCCGGGGCGCAGAAGCTCACCCTGGACGACTCGTGGGCGCAGACATTGGTGGAAGCGGGCGCCATGGACGAGAAGGCCGCCATGGCCGATCCCCGGGCGCACACCCTGATGCGCTGGCTGGGAGCCGACGCCGGTCAACAGCCGTGGTCCGCGGACAGTATCCGTACCTACTACGCGGATACGCCCGGCTCGCTGCTGCTGTGCACCGACGGGCTGTGGAACTATCTGCCCGGCGCGGCCGACCTGGCCCGGCGCGTTCTCGGCGTGCCGATCACCGAGGGCGCGCGGGCGCTCGTGGACTACGCCGTCGTCTGTGGTGGCAGCGATAACATCACAGTCGCGCTGACCCCGATTCCCGTCGCCGGATGATGCGGTAGCCGGTCCCGGCAAATCTCGGGCAACGCAACGAAACGGCCGCTGCGGCGGCGGCTCCGGCCCGAGGTGCGGAGCGGCGGACACAGTGGACATCTCGGTGTCCGCTGTGTTTGCAAGAGTGCGAAGTCGGGTACAAGACGGGAAAGCCGGTGCGGCTACCGAGGTCGCACCGGGAGAGCAGGTACGCACCTACCGCAAGGAGGTTCGTCATGAAGGGTGGCCTGTCCGCCGCTCCCGGAACAACCATGGTCACCACGAATCATGAGGTCATCCGCCAGTGGGCCCAGCGGCGCGGTGCGAACCCGGCGACGACGCCCGGCAGTCAGTACGGCGGCGAGGTGGGGGTCCTGCGGTTGGATTTCCCGCATTACGGCGGGGCCGTACTCCAGCCGGTCAGCTGGGCCGACTGGTTCGCAACCTTCGACGCCCGGAAGCTGAACTTCCGGTATCAGGAGATGCGTCCCGACGGCACGCCCAGCAACTTCTTCCGCTTGGAACGCGTCGGCGACATCTGAACG
Organism: Nocardia sp. NPDC004568; assembly: GCF_040609955.1. Classification (NCBI taxonomy): domain Bacteria; kingdom Bacillati; phylum Actinomycetota; class Actinomycetes; order Mycobacteriales; family Nocardiaceae; genus Nocardia; species Nocardia sp. NPDC004568. The sequence continues at coordinate 19,001 of NZ_JBEXLL010000019.1, read as the reverse complement.
TGAGGCATTTCACTTAGGGGGTTTACCCGGCAGGCCTCCTGGCTATTCGTATAACCGAAAGGTTGCTCGAGTAAGCTGAGAAGCGGGCTGTCGCGTCGGTACGGGGATGCGAAAACCCGCGCCGCGGCACGCCACGTGCGTCTGCAAGGGATTGAATATTGAGCGCGAACCTGATGATCGTGGAAGACGACGAGCGGGTCCGGGGTGCGGTGCGCCCCGCCACGCAGAACGAGGGCTACGACGTCGCAGTGGCCGGGGAAGCCGAGGCCGCGCTCACCCATCCGTGCACGAGCAGCGCTTCCGGCACGCCGATCGTCGCTCCCGGACCCGGCGACAGAGCCGGACGGATTCCGGCCGATCCGCTGATCGTGGCCGCCGTCCGGGGTCCCGGTGACCGCCTGGACGTCCAGCGGTAGATCATGGGCAGCGCGACGAGCGCAACCCGTATCGGCCTCGGTACGGGTCGCTGGAGGCTGCGCGGCGGGGGCCGCTCGGCGAGCTCCGGTCCGATGGGACCGGCCCCGGACCGCGTCGACCCGGGAGGGCCGTCGTCCGGTGACCTGGGTCACGAACCGCCCACCCCCCTGGCCGCATCGGTAAGGGCGGTGGATCTACTGGCTGGGTACCGCGAAGACGAGTCGCGGCGGGCGCGTCCGGCGGCGCGCCCGGTGAATGCGGAGGTCGGCGATCGTGGCCGGTCGTTCGCGGATTCGCCGGTGCCTGCCGGGGCCGCGGCCGTGTGCGCCGGTCGCCGTTGTGGCCGCCCCGCAGGGGCGGACGGCGGCCCGGTGCGGGGCGCCGGAACACCGGCCGCATGCCACGGAAGGGTGGCATGTGAGGAGCGTCCTTCCATATCTCGCGTTTCGTTTCCCGAATTCCGGCTATTCAACGAGAGGGACCGTTAACACGCCTGTAACACGACCGTAAAGAGCTCGACCAGTTGCCGCGGAGTTGATTCGTGAGCCTGGGAAAGTACTGCACGCAGACATCGGAGTTGTATGTCTTTACAAACTGAGTCCACGCAGACCGCCGGCGCCGCCGGCAACGGCTCGGCCACTTCGTCCGCCGCCACCGATGCGGAGCCCGCCAGTACCGGCGTGGTCCTGCGGGCACCGCGGATCACCGACGCCGCGCGACTGTGGCAGATCGCCGACGAGTCGCGAGTATTGGATGTCAATTCGAGCTACGCCTACCTGCTGTGGTGTCGCGATTTCGCCGCCAGCTCGGTAGTCGTCGAGAGCGAAGGCCGAGTCGTCGGATTCGTGACCGGCTATGTGCGACCCGAAGCGCCCGGCACCCTGTTCGTATGGCAGGTCGCCGTGGACGCCGACCAGCGTGGCCGCGGCCTGGGGGTCGCCATGCTGGACTGGCTGGTATCCACCGTCACCGCGCCCGGCCATCCGGTCGGCGGCGCCGTCGAGGCGCTGGAGACCACCGTATCCCCCGACAATCCCGCCTCGATCGCCATGTTCGCGTCACTGGCCCGCCGGCGCGGTGCCGAAATGGTGCGCAGCGAACTGTTCGAGCCGGATGTTTTCCCGGACAGCCATGCTGCCGAGGACCTCTACCACATTTCCCCGATCGCCCGTAAAACCGAAAGGGATCACTCATGATTGCCGCCGAAACGACGATCTTCGACGAAATCGAATCGAATGTCCGAGGTTACTGCCGTTCCTGGCCGACGGTTTTCGAGACCGCGCAGGGCGCCTGGCTGCGTGATGAGTCCGGTAAAGATTTTCTCGATTTCTTCGCGGGCGCGGGCGCGCTCAACTACGGGCACAACAACCCGGTGCTGAAATCGGCGCTGGTCGACTACATCGCCGGCGACGGAATCACGCACGGTCTCGATATGTCGACGATCGCCAAGCGCAAACTACTCGAAACCGTGCGCGATACCCTACTGGCGCCCCGCGGCCTGGACTACAAGGTCCAGTTCCCCGGGCCGACGGGCGCGAACGCTGTCGAGGCCGCGCTCAAACTGGCTCGTAAGGTGACCGGTCGCCAGACCATCATGAGCTTCACCAACGCGTTCCACGGGATGACGCTGGGCGCACTGTCGGTGACCGGTAACGCCATGAAACGCGCGGGTGCCGGCGTTCCGCTCAACCACGCCACCCCGATGCCGTACGACGGCTACTTCGACGGCGCCACCGCCGACTTCCTGTGGATGGAACGGGTGCTCGACGATTCGTCGTCGGGTATGGATCGTCCGGCCGCCGTCATCGTGGAGACCGTGCAGGGTGAAGGGGGCGTCAACCTGGCCCGCGACGAATGGCTGCGCCACCTTGCCTCGTTGTGCGCCGCGCGCGGCATCCTGCTGATCGTCGACGATGTCCAGATGGGATGCGGCCGGACCGGCCCGTTCTTCTCCTTCGAATCGGCCGGTATCACCCCCGATATCGTGACGCTGTCCAAGTCGGTCGGCGGGTACGGCCTGCCGATGGCGCTGGTGCTCTTCAAGCCCGAGCACGACGTGTGGTCACCCGGTGAGCACAACGGCACCTTCCGTGGTAACAATCCGTCTTTCGTGACCGCGCAGGTGGCGCTCGAGCACTTCTGGTCCGATGATGTATTGGAGAAGTCCACCCTCGCCAAGGGCAAGCGGGTGGCCTCGGCGCTCGACGAGATCGCCGGGGCCGTTCCGGGGGTGTCCACTCGGGGCCGTGGCCTGGTGCACGGGCTGGTCTTCGACGACGCCTCGCAGGCTGGGAAGGTCTGCCAGGTCGCGTTCGAGCGTGGCCTGCTGGCCGAGACCTCGGGTGCGTCCGACGAAGTCGTCAAGCTGCTGCCGCCGCTGACCATCGCCGAGGACGAACTCGACCAGGGCCTGCACATTCTGAGCGACGCCGTCGAAACCGTTTGCAGCTGAAAGGAAGAACAACCGATGATCGTTCGCACCACCGAGGAGATCACCGGCACCCACCGCGATGTCGGCGCCGAGAACTGGCGCAGCAAGCGGATCGTGCTGGGCGGTGATCGAGTCGGGTTCTCGTTCCACGAGACGACCATCGAGGCCGGTACCACCCACGTCTTCCACTATCAGAACCATGTGGAAGCGGTCTGGCTGGTCGAGGGGGAAGGCACCCTCACCGACCTGACCAACGACCGCACCTACGACCTCGCCCCGGGCACCATGTATCTGCTCGACGGGCACGAGAAGCATGAGGTGCGGACCCGGACACGGATGCGGATGCTGTGCGTGTTCAATCCTCCTGTCACCGGGCAGGAGGTGCACGACGAGAACGGCGTTTATCCGTTGATCGCCGTTCCGGCCGACTGAGAGGAAGGACGAACGACGTTGGTAGACAATCGGATCGATCGCTATCCGACCAGAACCGCAAAGCGTCTGCCGCTGCAGGAACGGCATGACGCGACTGTGTGGGGCCGGATCGGCAACGCGGAGCTGGCTGCGTTCGATACCGACGGGTTCGCGATCATGGATCGTTTGCTGGCCCCTGAGGAGGTGGCCGAGTACGCCGCCGAGATCGACCGGCTGGCAAGCGATCCCGATCTGCGAGGTGACGACCGGCTCATCGTGGAGAAATCGTCGCAGCAGGTGCGCTCGGTATTCGAGGTGCACACACTGAGTTCGGTGGTGGCGGAACTGGTGCGGGAATCACGGGTCGTGGACCTGGCCCGGCAGGTATTGGGATCGGATGTGTACATCCACCAGAGCCGGGTCAACTATCTGCCCGGGTTCGGTACCGGCTTCTATTGGCATTCCGATTTCGAGACCTGGCACGCCGAGGACGGCATGCCCGCGCCTCGGGCGGTGAGCCTGTCCATCGCGTTGACCGACAACTACCCGTACAACGGCAGCCTGATGGTGATGCCGGGGTCGCATCGGACGTTCGTCCCCTGCCAGGGGGCGACACCGGCCGACCACTATCGGGAATCGTTGCGGGAGCAGGAGATCGGAGTACCGAGCAAGGCCGATATCACCGACCTGGCCCACAAGTACGGGATCACCCAGTTCACCGGCGCGGCGGGTTCGGCGCTGCTGTTCGACTCGAACATCATGCACGCGTCGGGCAACAACATCACACCGTTCCCGCGGTCGAATATCTTCCTGGTGTTCAACAGTGTCGAGAACACGCTGGAGGAACCGTTCGCCGCACCGGCCCGGCGGCCGACGTACATCGCCGACCGTGAGTTCACGCCGGTGTAGACCGGGACAGTTGCCCAGGGCGACGGGGACGAATCCACTGCGGGTTCGTCCCCGTCGTCGTATCCGGGTCAACCGTGCGCGGTACCCGGGCCGGGACCGTGCGTCTCGTACAGCCGCCGGTAGAGCGTGAGCCACGCGTCCGGCGGCACCAGGCCCACCGGCGCGTCGGTCGGTATCGCGGCGGCGGCACAGGCCGCGGCGACCGCGCGCGCGGGGTGGACGCGGCACAAGGAGGCGGCGAGTGATCCGCCGACACCGGAGAAGCCGAGTTCGACCATGCGCCGGTACCGCCCGCGGGACCCTGCGGGCAACAGCGGAGTGGGGCGCCGAGCGATGTGCAGTACCGCGCCGTCGACCCGCGGGACCGGGAAGAACTCCCGGCGGTCGATTCGGTCGCCCAGCCTCGGTTCCGACTCCGGCCAGTGGGTGACGGTCAGTTTGGTCCACCGGCCGTAGTCACCGCTGTGCTTGCGTGCGAACTCGTACTGGGTGAGCAGTGTCGCCGAGGTCAGCCGCGGCGCGGCCAGGCACCAGCGCACGATATCGGTGCTCACCGCGAATGGAATGTTGGCGACCACGGCGAACGGTTCACGCGGCGCGACGACGGTGCGGAAATCCTGGTTCCACACCTGGATACGGCGGTCACCGCGATACCGCACGGCGAGCCGGCGAGCATAGTGCGGGTCCTTCTCGTAGGCGACCACCCGGGCCGCGGCGGGGAGGAGATGGCGGGTGAGCATACCGTCGCCGGGACCGATCTCGAGCACGAGATCGTCGGGGCCGATGCCGGAGGCCCGCACGATACGGCGAGCGATCCGGGGATCGGTGAGAAAATTCTGCGAGAGCCGCTTGCGGGTCGCGGACGCGCGAGTACGCGGACCCTGGGCAGGGCGGGACATGGGATCCTCCGAAGAGTGGGCCGAATCGACTGACGCTGATTCGCCCGGACCCATGCCGGGGCAGGAGGGGGGCGCGCAGTGGCGCCGAACGATCGCGGCGGCGGCGGTTCGAGTGAACCGGCGCCGATCACCGCCGAGCGGTCCCGAGGTGGGGACTACCCGGTGGGGTCAGCGGAGTGTGGGTGCACCGGCAGAGTCCGAGCCGCCGTGCGCAGCCGGATGTAGTAGGCGCCGACCGCGCACACTCCGTTGCTGCCCGAAGATCCCATGAGGCCATACCCTAGGCAGGCCCGGCGGGCCGGTCCACCGAATTTCCGGTGCCGCCGGCCGACCGGGCCCGCAGGCTCGTCGTCGCGGGAGGTCAGGCGGTTCCCGCGCCCTGCGCGCAGGGTATGTCGTGCCGTCGCTCCGGCCGCGCGCCCAGGTCCGCGTCGAGGTCGGGGGTGCCCGGACCCGCCGCGTCGATCAGCTGTGCGGTATCCGCGCCGCCGCGGAAGCTACGGCTCAGTCGCCGGTAGTGCCGGCTGCCCAGCGCGTAGCCGGTGAAGAGGAGACCGAGCAGGCCGAGCAGTACGAAGACCAGGGCCATACCGCGGGCCTCGCCGGTGCCGAACCAGCCGCCGATCCAGCGGGCACCCGGCCCGGCGGTCATGAACGGGATGAAGAAGAACTGGGTCAGCGGGCTGACCAGGAACGCGGTGAGCGGCGAGGCGGCCTGTTCGACGCTCTGCGCGAACCCGAAGACCCGGCCCTGGCGCTGATAGGGCACGACCTTCTGCAGCACGGTCTGCTCGGCCGCCTCCGCGAACGGCATGAGCACCATGAACACGGCCATACCGCCGATCAGCAGCAGGACGGAATCCTGGATCGGGAAGATCAGCATGACCCCCCACAGGGCCAGATTGACGAGCAGGATCAAGCGCACCGGGTTCGACGACGTTCCGGTGCGGGCCACCAGCAACCCGCCGACGATCATCACCGCGCTGAGTGCCCCCCAGATGACGCCCCACGCCTGAACCGACATCATCGACAGCGCGTACGGGTCCATGAGGGCCATGAGCCCGCCGAACAGCAGATTGTTCAACGCGGAGAACACGATCAGCGGGACCATGCCGGGGATCCCGCGGACGACGCGCACGGTCCCGCGCAGATCGACCCGCTGCGGTTCGCCCGCGGCGGCGGCGTGGGTCAGCGACTCCGGCAGTATCAATCCGCGCAGGTGCAGCACCGCGACGGTGAGCACGACGACGGCCGATACCAGCACGCCCAGCATGCCGTTCCAGCCCACCAGCAGCGCACTGGCCACGGAGGTGACCAGGTGGGAGATACCGGTCGTCGTCCCGACCAGTCCGTTGGCCCGATCCCGGTGGCGTTCGTCGAACATGGCGGTGACCACGGTGGGCAGCGCGATCGTGCGCAGGCTCCCGGCGATCACCCCGCTCATCGCGAGAACCACGAAGACCCACAGCCGGACACTCGCCGGATCACGCCATTCCTCGGCCGGGGTGATCGAATAGTAGACCAGCGCGACGGCATAGATCCCCAGCGAGACGAGCGCGGACACCTGCATGACGCTCTTCTTGCGGTGGTGGTCGACGATGCTGCCGAACCACACCCCGGTACCGGCCATGGCGACCAGGAAGAGGCCGGCGATCATCCCGGTGGCGAAGACCGAACGGGTCTGCAGGTACACGAAGAACGTGATGCCGAACCATACGGTGAAGTTGATGAACGACACCAGCAGCACGTTCACCAGCAATTGCGCGAACGTCCGGACGACGGGATCGCCGAAATCGAGACGGGCGGCGGGGCGCCGGGGGGTTTCCATAGTCATGTACTCAACAACCTCGACTTTGATTCAGGTCAAGGGGTGACCTGCCGGACGTATCACCACCTCTGACCGCCGAGGCCGCCGAAAATGATCGGTACCCGTGGAAATGCGCGCTCGGTGCCGGCTCACCGGCCCGCGGTCGGCACCGCGAAGGAGTCCGTGGTCTGCGCGGCGTTGGCGATGACCTCCTCGGCGACGGCCTGCGTGCGCCACATCCGTGCCTCGGGCACGGCGCCGCGTTCCTCAAGCAGATCGGCGAGGCTCGCCATGGCCCGGATGTGCCGGCGCCCGGCCGCGACCCGCCACCACCGTTGCGCGGCATCCAATTCGTCGTGCCGGTAATACAGTGCGCCCAGGTCGAAGGCGGCGCCGAGATGCCCGGCGTCGGCGGCTTCGGCCCACCACCGGGCGGCCTGCTCGTCGTCTCCGGCCGCGCACCGGGCGGCGCCGAGATCGTAGAGCCGGTCCGGGCTGCCGGGGGCGGTGGTGCTCTCGGCAGCGGGTACCGGGGCGAGCGAGCCATCGGCGATGGTATCGGCCGCCGAGGGCTCGTCGACGGCCGATGATTCGTCGTCCGGGACCCGGTGGGCAGCCCGTGACGTGGTGAAATAGGCGGAGGGCAACGGGAACACAGAGGGCTCGCCCGGGCTACGCGATGCCCGGACCGGCTCCGGGCCGTAATCCGGCAGGTCCGCCCCGCTGATCACCGGGACCAGACCGGTCTGATCCGGCGCGTCGGCCCAGCCGTGGGCGGGGGCCGGATCGGCGTCCGCCTCGGGGGTCCGCGTATACCACTGCTCGGGGCCCGTGAGCAGGGTCGCCGGACCGGAAAACGTGATCGCGGGCAGCGGATCGGGCACCGGCTCGTCGAACAGCGACGAATAGTCGAAGAATTCGTCGGTGCCGCTCAGGGGCTCGACGAGAAAATCGGTACCGTCGACGTGCGGAGGGCAGAGGACCAGATCCGCGAGACTGCACGGGTAGCCTTCCGATTCGCCGCTGTCCGTCGTGGGCCGCGTGGAACCGGCGACCGGACCGATACCGGACCGTCCCGGGGCGGCGCCGGTGATGATCGCGTTCGTCCCGACGGCGGGCGGGCGCGGAATCGTCGCGCCACCGGATCCGTGGGACGTGGCGGGAACGGAGACCGACGGTACGACGCCGGTCGCCGGAGTGAACAGGCGTGGATGTGGCTCCGCGGCGGTGCTGCGGATCTCGACCACCAGGTCTGCGAAATGCGGCGGTCCCTCGCCCATGCTGCACCACAGCACGGTGCGGTCGTCGTCCGTGCGTTCGACCACGATCCCGTAGTTTCCCGACCAGGACCGTGGTTCCCCGGCGGCGTCGGCCCAGACCGGGGTCAGCACGAAGAGCGCGCCGGGGGAATGGGCGGTGAGGTCGAAGGTTGTTCCCCGTTCCAGCGCGTCGCGCCAGATGTCGACTCCGGCCAGCCGGCGCCCGTCGATATCGATGTACCCGTCCACCATGGACAGGCCGATGCCGACGCCGGTCAGCCCCGCGGGCGGCGTGGCCGACAGCAGCGTGACGGTGAGGGTCGCTGTCGCGGTGGGCAACTGTTCGCTGTAGAGCGGGTGGACCGCCGTGCCCTCCCAGTCGATCGGTTCGGCGCTGCGGTAGCGGAACGCCAGTGCCGGATCGTCGGCGGAAAGTTCCGCCGGTGCCTCGGTGACAGTCGGCGTGTCGAGCGTGTCGCTCATCAGCAACGGTGTGGCATCGAGGCGCACGCGGCGGAGGTACCTGGGTAGTTGTCCGGCACGCGGTGCCGAAGCGGGCATATCAGCCTGCGACGGAACAACTCCGGTCGACGACGATACCGGATCGAACATATCCTGCCCCGCCTTTCTCACCGCTCCCGTTGACCCCGCAGCAATGCGGTGGCTATACCGTACTAGCCGGATCCCTCGCGCGGGGGGCGATTTCGCGGGCGACGAGATTTCCCGTGTGGATGTCGGGTCCCGCTGTTCCGGAATCCGTCGGCGACCGCGCGGAGAGACCGGCGAAATCGTCCGGGAATCGGCACCGGGGAGCATTTATCTGTAACCGGCAGTTACAGATACTTCGAAGGTCTTGCTGGGATCAGAGCCGAGAACCGGCGAACAGCGCCACTGTACACCAGCCATGCTCTGTCCCGTCCCGTCGGCCGGTGCCCACCGCGCGACAGGCTCCGGCAACGCTCGCCCGATGGTCACCGGGCCGTCATCCGGGCGCCACGGGGAGGTCGGCCGGGTGCGGGGTCCATAGAACATGGACACCACACGCAGGCGCTTCCTGGCCGGGGGCGCCGCGGCGGCCGTTCTGCTCGCCGGGACGACGGCGGGCAGCGCGCGGTTCCGGGCACCCCGGCTCCTGGGCGATCCGTTCACGCTGGGGGTCGCCTCCGGTGATCCCCACCCGGACGGGGTGGTCCTGTGGACCAGGCTGGCCCCCGACCCCGGTGCCCCGGACGGGTCGGGCGGAATGAGCCGGGATCCGGTGACGGTCGACTACGAAGTCGCCCACGACGACCGGTTCCGGCAGGTCGTGCATCGCGGCTCCGTCGTCGCCGACCGCGCCCTGGGGCAGTCGGCGCATCCGGAGGTGCGCGGCCTCGAACCGGCCCGCTGGTACTACTACCGTTTCCGCGCCGGGCCGGCCATCTCCCCGACCGGCCGCACCCGGACCGCGCCCGCGTCCGGGCGTCCGGTCCGCCGGTTACGCTTCGCGTTCGCCTCCTGCCAGGCCTGGAACGACGGGTACTACACGGCCTACGACCATATGGCCGCGGAAGATCTGGACCTCGTCGTCCACCTCGGCGACTACCTCTACGAGTATCCGATCGCCCGGGGCCACCCGGGAGCCCCGCTCGAACCCGGGCTGCGCCACGAGCCACGCGACCTCGCCGGCTATCGAATGCACTACGCCTGGTACAAAGCGGATCCCGCGCTGCGGCGCGCGCACGCCGCGTTCCCGTGACTGATCACCATGGACGATCACGAACTGGCCGACGACTGGGCGGGCGAGGCGGCGCGGGTAACCGTGGATCGCGATCGGCTGGCGCCGATCTTCCGGGCGCGCCGGGCGGCGGCGTTCCAGGCGCTCTACGAGCACCAACCGCTACGCCTGGCGCAGCTGCCCTCCGGCCCGCGGATCCGGATGCACCGGCGCTCCCGATTCGGCGATCTGGCCGAGTTCACGATGCTGGACACGCGCCAGTTCCGCCGCGGCGAGTCGATTCTGGGTGCGCGCCAGCGGGAGTGGTTGGTGGCGGGTCTCGCGAACTCGTCCGGGCGCGCCGACCTCGACCCGCGCCTCCTACGTGGTCGAGGACGCGGTGCCCGGGGTGCGTCCGGCGTGGGACCCTCGGCCGCGGTCCCCGTCGACGGCACGGCAGGAGCCGTCGGGGTCCGCGGTCGGCGAGCAGCCGGAGGACGCGCGATGAACAGCGGCCGCCGGCTCAGAAGACGGGCAGACCCGGGATGGGCGGGAAGGCGACCGGCAGGGCGGTGAGCGCCCGCTGGAACGGTCCCGGCCGCCAGACCGGTTCGTCCGGGTCGAATGCCGGGCGGAGGTCCGGCAGGGCGTCCAGCAACTGGTCGACGGCCTCTTCGGCGAGCAGGTAGACGATCGACCGGGCCGGCGCCGGGCAGGCGTGCGCGCCGGCGCCCCAGGCCAGATCCGTGTCGGGGCCGGGATGGTGGGCGGCCGCGCGGTCGGGATCGTCGTGGCAGGCCGCCGGACTGATGAGCACCGGTTGATCGGCGGGCAGCCACACCTCCTCGATCAGTACCGGCAGCGGGGGATAGACGATGCTGTGGTGCGCCAGCGGCGGATCGGTGGCCAGCACCTCCTCCAGTGCCGCCCGGGTGGGCGGGGCGAATCCCACCTGATTGGTGGTGAACCGCGGGTCCAGCAGTATCAGCAGCAGCGTGTTGGCGACGAGATCGCGGGTCGGCTCGACCCCCGCCTGATAGACGGCGAGCAACTGGTCGACGAGTTCGGCGTCCGACAGTTGGGCCGGATGCTCCACCAGGCGGGTCGTGAGGTCGTCACCGGGTTCGGCGCGTTTGGCCGCGACGAGCTCGGCCAGGGCGGTCTCGGCCGTGTTCGCGGCATCCTCGTCGGTGCGCATATCGAATACGGCGGTGAGTGCCGGAATGAGCCGTTCGGCGAGGGCGGGCGGGCAACCGGCCAATTCGCCGAGCACCCGGAACACCAGCGGTATGACGTACCGGTCGAGAAGATCGGCGTCGCCGTCGGCGCAGAATTCGTTGATCAGGTCCACCGCGGCCCGGGCGATCATCGGCCGCAGCGAGTGGGGATCGACACCGGCGAGGGCCGCGACCGTCGCCGATCGGTAGCGTTCGTGCTCGGTATCGTCGGTGCGCAGAGTATTCGGGCGATGGCGCATCATCGCGACGATGGGCAGGCCGGCGGGTACCTTCTGCTGCCAGGCACGCGGATCGGCCGGGAAATGGGTGGGGTCGGCGAGGATGCGCTGGGCGGTCCGGTAGCCGAGGACCAGGGTGGCGGGTACCCCGGGCGCGAGGTCCACCGGAACCAGCGATCCGTACCGGGCGCGCATCCGCCGGTAGCAGCCGTGTGGATCGGCGGCGAATTCGGCAGTGTAGATGGGTATCCGGGATCCGCTGGTCTCGGCGGCGGCATGTCTGCCGCGTCTGTGCGCCGGCTGCAGCCGGGTCGGCCCTGTCACTCGAGGTACCCCCTGGGGTCGTGCGCCCGGTCTCCGGGCGCGACTGTCGCCGGCCGCGGCGGAATCCCCTGCTCGAAAGCGCTCGGCCGGTACGCCCTTCGCGTCTGGCGAGAGATGATACCCAGGGCGTCGGGCAAGTCGTATGCGAACCGCCCGGCGTTTCGCCCCCGATCACCCGTCCGGCGGTGAGGGTCGCGACGTACCGGAATGCGTACCGATCACGCTGCCCGGCGGCGGGTTCCGGGCCGGATGCGGCGGAGTTCAGAGACCGCGGGCGGCCGGGTGCGGAGCCGCCCGGAGTTCCAGGGCGACCAGCAGATCCACCAGATCGGCGACACTGCGGATATTGCGGCCGGTGAGTTGCTGGATGCGCCGCAGTCGGTATTTGGCGGTGTTGTGATGGATGCGCAGCGTGTCGGCCGCCTCGCGTAGGTTCATATCGGCGTCGGCGAACGCGCGGATGGTGTCCGCGAGGACCGCGCCCTTGGCGTGATCCTCGGTGAGTGTCCTGATGATCCGTGGATCCACCAGATTACGCGCGGTTTCGTCGGAGCGCAGTACCAGATACCGGAACGGGCTCAGCTCCGGCAGTGCCATCACGCCGCCGTCGTCCGGCAGCAGCTCGAGCGCGGCGCGGGCCTCCTGCCGGGCACGGGGCAACTGCTCCACCCCGGCGCTGACGGTGCTCACGCCGAGCGCGGTCGCGATTCCCTTCCCGGCCAGGGCTTCGTGGGTGTGCTTCAGTCGCGCGCACAGCTCTTCGACGGTGCCGGCGCGGCCGAGGGCGGCGACGGCGACGACCTCGGGGTCGCGGGTGCCGGCGTCGCGGACGACCGCCAGCGTGCGGTGGCCGTTGACCGCGGTACGGGCGAGCGCCGCGGAGACGAGGTGCGCGGCCTCGATGCCGGTGGCGTCGCCGCGGGGTTCCCGTATTCCGCATACCGCCGCGGTGACGACGACGAGGCGGTCGGGGGCCGGCCCGATTCCGTACGCGGCCGCCGCGGCCGGAAGTGGTCCGCGTTCGGGCAATGTGCCGCCGAGCAGGCAGTCCAGCAATTCGCGGCTGTCGCGGCCCGCGTCGGCCGAGTGGTGCTGCTGGAATTCCAGATACGCGTGGGTGGCCTGGGTGCTCACCAGGTCGCAGTACCGCGTCAGTGGCAGGACCATCGACAGCGTCGCCTCCCGGGCGTCCGGCGCGTTGCCGGCGTGGGCGACCAGCGATTTCCAGAATGCCTGCTGGCCGAGCCGGAACGCGGTGATGTAGTCGGTCAGCGGTAGCCCGGAGCGGGCCCGGCGCACCGCCGCGCGCCGGGTACCGGCGAGATCGGCGGCGGTGACGCGGCGGCTGTCCAGCAGCGCGCGCAGCCCGGTACGGCACAGCCGGGCGACCTGGTCGTGCACATCGGCGCGGAATTCGGCGTCGCGGCCGGCGTATCCGGGGAGCTGCGCGAGCATCTCGGAGAGGCTCAGGTCGGCGATCTCGTCGGCGCGGTCGTAGATGCCGCCCGTGATCCGAGTGCGCTCGGCCCGTACTCGTTCGGGAAGTGGGCTGTCGACCGTGTGTGATCCAGCTGACATAGGGGGATGGTCCACGGCGGCGCGGCGAAAGTCAACACGCGGCAGTATTTGTATCAAATTATGCGCGGATCGCTTGTCCGCGGCGGACAACTCCGCCGTCGATAATTGGGACGCGAAGGCTGATGTGTTTCATTCCGGCCGCTCTTACGCTGACCTGACCCATAGCCGGTACGGCGGACTGTGCTCTGCCACACATGTTTTCGCTCATCCATATCACCCGGAGGCACTGTGCTCGACATATCCGGTCTGACGGTCCGATTCGGCGGGATCACAGCCCTCGACGATGTCGGATTCGCCGTCGACCCCGGAACGATGCTGGGCCTCATCGGTCCCAACGGCGCCGGGAAGACCACCCTGTTCAACTGCTTGACCAGGCGTTGCGCCCCCACGTCCGGAACCGTGAACTATCAGGGCACCGATCTGCTGACCCTACGACCCGACCTCCTGGCCGGGCTCGGCATCGCCCGGACCTTTCAGAACCTGGGGCTGTTCACCCGTATGTCCGTGCGGGACAACGTCCTCGTCGGTGCGCACCACCGTGCCCGCGCGGGCTTCCTCGGCGCGGGCCTGTCCCTCCCGGGCGTTCGCTCCGAGGAGCGCAGACTACGGGCCCAGGTGGACGGTCTGCTCGAGCGGCTCGAGCTGCGGGAAGTCGCCGCACATCCGGCGGCCGGATTGCCTTTCGGCACGCTCAAACGCATCGAATTGGCCCGGGCGCTGGCCGTCGGACCCCGCCTGCTGCTGCTCGACGAACCCGTCAACGGGCTGAGCCACGGGGAGGTCGGCGCGTTCGCCGATCTGCTCGCGGGCCTGCGCGTCGATTTCGGGCTCACCGTGCTCGTGGTCGAACACCATATGGGGTTCGTGATGGGCCTCTGTGACCGCGTCGTCTGCCTGGACTTCGGCCGGGTGATCGCCGACGGTACGCCGGCGGCGGTCCAGCGCGACCCCGCCGTCGTCGAGGCATACCTGGGGACAGCCGCGTGAACGCCCAACCGTTGCTCACGGTCACCGATCTCACCGCGGGGTACGGCGCGGCGCGGGTGCTGCACGGAATCGGCATGTCGGTGGCCGAGGGTGAGGTGTGTACCGTTCTCGGGCCCAACGGCGCCGGAAAGACCACCCTGCTTCGCGCGCTGAGCGGGATGATCCCGGTTCGTGGCGCGGTGACCCTGGCCGGTACCGAGGTCGCGGGGCGTGCGCCGGAGAAACTGGCGCGGATGGGCGTCGCGCACGTTCCGGAAGGACGCGGCACCTTCGCGCCGCTCACCGTGGCGGAGAACCTGCGCCTGGGCGGCTACGCCCGGCGCGACCGCGCCGGGGTCGACGCCGATCTGCGACGGGTCCTCGATTACTTCCCGGTCCTGCGGGAGAAATTGCGTGACCCGGCGGGCCGGCTGTCCGGCGGTCAGCAGCAGATGCTCGCCGTCGGTCGCGCCCTCATGTCCAGACCCCGGCTGCTACTCCTGGACGAACCCTCGCTGGGCCTCGCGCCGCTGGTGACCCGGGAACTGTTCCGCATCGTGGCAGCCGTCAACGCGGCGGAAGGAACCACCGTCATCGTCGTCGAGCAGAACGCCGCGCTGGCCCTGCGCGCCGCGCACCGTGCCTACGTCCTGGAGAGCGGGCGGATCGTGCTGGCCGGTAGCGCCGCCGAGATCGCGGCGGACGACCAGGTCGCGCAGTCCTACCTGGGATATCGGGTGGAGCCGTGACCGGATTCGCGCAGCAGCTCGTGGAAGGCCTCAGTGCCGGTGCCCTGTACGCCGGCATGGCGCTGGCACTCGTTCTCATCTACCGGTTCACCGGCATCGTCAACTTCGCACAGGGGGAACTCGCCATGTTCTCGGCGTTCCTGGCCTGGCAACTGGTCGAGAGCGGGATGCCGTTCTGGGCGGCGTTGCCGGTCACCGTCGCCGTATCCTTCGCCGGCGGCATGCTCGTCGAGCGGATCGTCATCCGGCCCGTCGAAGGTGCCCCGGAACTCACCCTGGTGATCGTCACCGTCGGACTGTTCTTCGTCGTGAACGCCGCTGCGGGCTGGATCTGGTCGTATCAGCTGAAATCCTTTCCCGGCCCGTTCCCGGACGGGGCGCTGCGAGTGGGCGGCGTCACCGCCGGCTACGACCGCCTCGGTGTGCTCGTCGTGGTGGCGGTGGTGATGGCACTGCTGTACCTGCTGTTCCGCTACACCAGGATCGGCCTGGCGATGCGGGCGGTCGCCGCGAACCCGCAATCGGCGCGGCTGGTGGGTGTCGGGGTCGGCTCCGTACTTGCGCTCGGGTGGGGTCTGGCCGCCGCCGTGGGCGCGGTCTCGGGCGTGCTCTCGGCCCCGCTGCTGTTCCTGGAACCCAACATGATGGGCGGCGTCCTCATCTACGCCTTCGCGGCGGCGACTCTGGGTGGGTTCGACAGTCCCGGTGGGGCGGTGGCCGGCGGGCTGATCGTCGGAGTCGCGGAAACTCTGGCCGGCGCCTACCTCGACGTGATCGGTACCGAACTGAAGATCGGTGTCCCGTTGGTGATCATCCTCGGCGTGCTGCTGCTGCGGCCGCAGGGTCTGTTCGGCTCCGCGGCGGTGGAAAGGGTATGAGCGATATGGGAATTCGTCACTCGACCGCCGGAGCGGATCGCCCGGTTCCGGCGGCGGAACCGGCGGCACAGCGTATCCGGTGGAGGCGGATCGGCGCGTCCTGGCCCGCCGCCACGGCGCTCCTGGCGGTCGCCTGCTGGGCGCCGTTCGAATTGGCCCCGTTCCATACCTTCCAGCTGTCGGTGGCCATGGTCTACGCGGTCGCGCTGCTCGGACTGAACCTGCTGGTGGGGCATACCGGGCAGATATCGCTGGGACACGGCGCGTTCTTCGCGGTCGGCGCCTACACCGCGGCGGTCCTGATGGACCGGTGGGATGTTCCGTACGCGGTGACCCTGCCGGCCGCGGCGGCGGTGGCGTTCGTGCTCGGTCTCGCGCTCGGAATTCCGGCGCTGCGGTTGCGCGGTCTCTACCTCGCCCTCGTCACGCTGGCGATCGCGGTCTTCCTGGTGCCACTGCTCAAACGGTTCGAGTCGGTGACCGGCGGGTCCATGGGCATGACCCTGCACAAGCCCCGGCCGCCGGCCTGGACCGGCCTGGCCGAGGACCAGTGGTTGTACCTTCTGGTGCTCGCGGTCACCGTGGTCGCCTACCTGCTGGCCGCCGGTCTCCTGCGGTCCCGGGTGGGCCGGGCACTGCACGCGGTGCGGGACAACGAGGTCGCGGCCGAGGTGATGGGTGTCCGGCCGGCGTTCTACAAGACCATGGCCTTCGCCTGGGGCGCGATGTTCGCCGGGGTCGCCGGCTGTGTCCACATCTGGGTGATCGGTTACGTCTCACCGGATTCGTTCACCCTCACGCTCTCCATCACGCTGCTCGCGGGGCTGGTCGTCGGCGGCCTCGGCGGGCACTGGGGGCCGCTGCTGGGCGGACTGTTCGTGATGTTCGTCCCGAGTTTCGCCCAGGACGTCAACCAGGCCGCGCCGGGAGTGATCTTCGGACTCCTGATCATCGCGGTCATGTACCTCGCGCCGAATGGAGCGGCCGGACTCGTCGGCCGCGCGGCGCACTGGCTCGGACACCGAGCGGGGAAAGGAAGAACGCATGCGCACTAGAGCGATACGGGTGGCGGCCGTCGCGGCCGCGGTACTGGTCGCGGTCGCCGGCTGCGGGGGCCGCGAGGATGGCGGTGGTGCCGTGGCCTCCGGCGACTGCCAGGGCCAGCAGACCACCGGGCTCACCGACTCCGCCATGAAGCTGGGCGGCGTGTTCCCACTGTCCGGTCCGGCGTCGGCCTATGCCGCACTTCCCGAGGGGATGCGGGCCTACTTCGACTACGTCAACGCCGAACAGGGCGGGATCGACGGCCGCCGGGTCGAGTACCTGCTGCGCGACGACGGCTATCAGCCCCCCAAGACCGTGGAGGAGACCCGCCGCCTGGTCGAGCAGGATCAGGTGTTCGCTGTCCTGTCCACCCTCGGCACGCCCACCTCGGCGGCCGTCTGGGACTACCTGAACCAGCGCGAGGTCCCGCAGATCTTCGTGGCGGGCGGCGCCACGCAATGGGGAGTGGGCGACGCGCATCCGTGGACCATCGGCTGGCAGCCCAGCTACCGCGCGGAAGGGCAGGTGTTCGCCCGGTACGTGAAAGAACAGCGACCGGACGCGACCGTCGCCGTGCTCTACCAGAACGACGATTTCGGCAAGGACCTGCTGGCCAGCTTCACCGAGGCCACCGCGGGCAGCGGGGTGCGGGTGATCGCCGAACAGAGCTACGAGGTCACCGATCCCACGGTCGACCCCCAGCTGCGCAACCTCGCCGGTTCGAAGGCCGATGTGCTGCTGAACTTCGCGACACCGAAGTTCGCCGCCCAGACCCTGGCCGCCGACGCGCGCGATCGCGAATGGAATCCGCTGCACATCCTCACCCAGGTCTCCAGCACCATGAGTGTGCTCGCCCCGGTCGGTTTCCCGAATGTGCAGAACGTCGTCACCTCGGTATTCGTGAAGGACCCGGCCGATCCGCAGTGGGCCGGCGATCCCGGGATGCGGCTGTACCGGGACAAGGTGGCCCGGTACCGGCCCGACGCCGATCCCGCCGACGGCTACACCCTCGTTGGCTGGGCCATGGCGCAGAGCTTCCACAAGACATTCGACGCCGCCTCCTGCAAGACCCGCGAGGGTCTGCGCGACGCGATGCGTTCGCTCGACGATATCGCGATCGATCTGCTGCTGCCCGGGATCACCCTGCGCACCGGTGACGGTGACGGATTCCCGATGGAGGCCATGCGGATCCAGCGGTTCGAAGGGGACCGCTGGGTGCTCGCCGGCGATCTCGTCGACACCGCGGGCCGGTGAACCCGCCCGCCGATACGTCCGCGGCGCGATCCCGCGCCGACGGTCCGCCTCGACCCGAGTGATGAGGACACACACCATGAAACTCCGAACCAGCGTAGCGACGGCCGCGATAGCGGTGGCGTCCCTCGGCGCGGCGGCCGTCCCGGCCCACGCGCAGCCCGCGCCCGTACCGCGGGAACTCACCTACGAGATCACCCAGGAGGGTGCCTCCGCGGTGGTGGACACGAACGGGAAATGGCAGCTGGCGGGTGATCAGCTGATCCTGAAGGCCGTGGACGACACACCGCTGACCACGGTCCCGCTGACCTACCGCAAGGACGAGCTCGCCTATCCGATCGAGGCCCGGATCGACGGCGGCACCGCGATTCTCACCCCGCGACGCGACGGCGGCGTCCCGGTGGCGCCGGTGCACGCACCGGTGATCACCCCCGAACAGGCGGGGGAGGAGATCGCCGAGCAGTTCACCCCGCGCGATCTACAGGCCCTGGGCGTGTTCACCCAGCGCGCGACCATGAGCGCCGCCATCGCCGGCGCGATCGGCGCGGTGCTCGGTGGCAGTCTCGGCTGTGTCCTGGGTGCCGCGACCGGCGCGCTGGTCTCCAGCCCGATAGCCCTGCTGCTGGTTCCGTTCGTCGGTGCCACCATCGGCGGCTGTGTGGCGGGCGCGGCGACGCTGGGCGCCGCGGGCGGCATCATCGGTGCCTTCCTCATCGGTGGCCCGGTCGCCGTGTTCGCCGCCTTCCAGTACTTCTCGACCATTCTGTCGCCGTGCCCGCCGGAGCATCCGGCCTGCAGACCCAGTACGCCGTAGGTCCGCCGGCGTCACGTCGGCCGGCCGGCCGGGGCCGGGGGGCGGGCGCCGCCCCGCCCGGGCGGGGGTGGGGGACCCCCCCCACCCCCGCCAGGGGCACAGGGAGGGCGGA